>JAQWCB010000026.1 GCA_028707375.1 Bacilli bacterium
TCAAGGTGTCGGTATGATAATCGGAACTGACAAATTGCCAAGACAAAGTCGAAGATCCACGCGAGAAAACAAAACCGATGATCATTATTAAAATACACACACCAAAGCCAGAAAAAATATAGGAAAAGATGTTGGCTAACCCATCGACAATTTTACGATGTTTCAAGCTCAACTTCTTTGCTGATTTTGAGGAAAATAATGTGGTATTAATATTATTTTTTCGCATTTTTTATTCCTCCAATCTTGCTGTTTAGATGCAGCAGCAAATAATTGATCACAATGATTATAAAGAGTAGTAAAATACCACATGAGAAGCGAATATCATAGTTTAATCCTGTGGCTTCCCCCATCTCGGCTAACATAGTTGAAGTGAGAGTTCTCGTGGTTGAGAAAAGATTAAAGGAGGGACCGTTTATGGCATTTCCGGCGACCATAGTAACTGCGGTAGCTTCCCCTAACGCTTTGTTGACACCGAGAATTATCCCAGCAAAAATACCCGAACGAGCAGACATTAAGACTACCTTGTAGTTAGTTTGACTAATAGAAGCTCCGAGAGCCAAGGAGCCATTAATCAAATCTTGTTTAACATTTTTGATAGCACTGATGGCGAGCATAGTAATAGTTGGAACTGACATCATAGTCAAAACCAAAATTGCCGACATATTAGATTGCCCACCGAAAGTCTGATAGTCAAAAATATCAGCCAGACTTTTTGTCCAGTTGGTGATAATACCCATACCGAACATACCAAAGATGACCGAAGGTATGGAAGCAAGTAATTCGATTGCAAATTCGATTATTTTCCCAATATATTTTTGTGACATTCTAACTACGACTAAAGCGGTTAAGATAGATATTGGGGCTGATAATAGTGTTGTCCACAAAGCGATGTAAAGCGTGTTTATAACAATAAAACCCGCTCCGTAATTCGCCTGGTTTCCCATCCAGGAGTTTCCGATGAGAAAAGACCATAAATCAACTTTATAACTTTCGCCATCGATAACGTAATCGTTGATAAAAGGTGATAGTCCTTTGTAAATAATAAAAAGCAAGATAAAAACAACGCTCAAGCTACACAATAAAGCTAATAGAAAAAAAGCCAAACGGACAAATTTGTCCGTTCGAGTTTTTTTCCTTGATTTAATTACTTCATTTTCGCGATTTAGAAATTTAACCATGGTTGATTAATTTATTCTTTATTCAGCAATAACATCTGACCAAGTGGTTTTCTCTCCCGCGTAAATGGCTTTTAATGTTGCGGCATCAGTAGAAGAATAGGTATTCTTTTGATTGACGATAGCCACGATAGCATCGGTACACAATTTTCCATACGAGTTATCAGCGGCTGGTTCGGATGAGGTTAACTTTATTTCTCGTGAGAGAAATCCAACATCGAGATCGTTTGCTTCGCCTTGCGTTCCTTTATAGGCTGATCCTGATCCGAGATGGTTGTGATTGGCGATAAAATTTCCGCACATCGGGGCAAATTGATCAGTTAAGGCAATCGACATTTTTTCGACTGAGGTTGAACCGCCAAAGCGAACGGTGTAACTCGAATTATCTTCGCTAGCAATAGGATAATTACTCTTAATTGAGGCCCAAGTGGGTTCATTTCCCGTTAGTTCTAATATTCCTTTTTCAGCAAGCATAGTAGCTTTAGCTTCAGCTGTGGATAAAAAAGCTACAAAAGCTTCAACAATTTCTCCTACCTTGGTATTTTGACCAAAATCGGTTCGAACGCAATAATTAAAATTTCGATATAATCCATAAGTTCCATTGATTACATTTTCCTTTGAAGGAGCAACATTTTCGTAATTCAAGCCCTTGCATTCTGAATCGCCAAGTGTTGATAGCGATATATATCCAATACCATATTCATCATTCTGTATTTTTTGCATCATATCTCCGTTACCGGTGGCTTCAACTAAATCATCAACGAGAACACTGTTGTCTTTAACCGCTTCTTCAAAGCCGATTTTGGACATAAAGCCATCTCTAGTTCCTGAGTTAGTATCGCGAGTGTAAACCTTGATTTCTTTGGTCGTGTCAAATCCTACTTGGCCTGAATCGCTCGTGGTGTTACTGGATGTAGACCCACATGAAGCAAGTGTCATGATGGCACAGGCGCTGATAAGTGTCTTAATTAGTTTCTGTTTCATTTTTCTTTTCCCCTTTATTGTTAGAGTCATTTCTTCTAACAAAACTAGTATAATTTAGTGAAAATTCCAGATATATCGCTGCTAGGTAAACTAATGTAAAGAAATTGTAAGTGATTATCAAGAATGTAAGACAAATGTCATCTTCCTCATATTAAATGCATCGTAAAAATCAACAATAAATTTATCAAATATTGAATTATCAAATATTAATTAGTATAATTAAGGCGTTAATAAATAGAGCAAGTATTATTGTTTTTGATTTTCAGAGAGTGATTGATTGGTGAAAAATCACAATCGAACAGTAAGAAATCCACTTTGATAATTTATTGATATGAAAATTGAGTCAAGAGGCAAGTTGTACTTGCGAAATTGGGTGGCACCGCGATAAATTCGTCCCATGTTATGTGGGATTTTTTTAATTTTTGGAAAGAGGTAATTAGTATGTTGGACATTAAATTTGTACGTGAAAATCTTGAGGAAACAATTGAGAGATTGAATACGCGAAATGGCGATTATTCATATTTGCGTGAAATTCCTGAACTGGACGTTCAGCGAAGAGAGCTTATTAAAAAAGGAGACACTTTAAAGGCTGAACGCAATGAGAAATCAAAAATGATTGGTGAATATAAAAGAGCGAAGAAGGATTGCTCTGAACTTTTAGCCACAATCGGTAATGCTAAAGAAAAAATAGCAGAGATTGATCATCAGATGAAGGATATCGATGAAAAAATTCGCAATATCCTTCTTAAAACTCCTAACCTGCCGGACAAGTCCTTGCCCATAGGAAAAGATGATACTTATAATCGAGAAATAAGAAAATGGGGAGAACCGCGAAAATTTGATTTTAAACCATTGGGACATTGGGATTTAGGAACTAGACTTGGACTATTTGATTTCGATCGGGGAGTTAAGGTTTCTGGTCCGCGTTTTACTTTTTACAAAGGGGCTTTTGCTCGACTCGAGCGTTCGATTGAAATGCTTATGCTTGATACGCACACCGAGGAATCGGGTTATCTCGAAATTCTTCCTCCATATATGATCAATACTGACTCCATGTATGGAACAGGGCAACTACCTAAATTTAAGGATGATGCTTATAAGATTGAAGGACAGGAAATGTGGATGACCTCCACAGCGGAAATTCCTGTAACCAATTATTATCGAGATGAGATTCTTGATGGAAAAGATTTACCTATCAAATTTGCCGCTTACTCTTCGTGCTTTAGATCGGAAGCGGGATCAGCGGGACGTGATACGCGCGGAATAATTCGTCAACATCAATTTCAAAAGGTGGAATTAGTTCAATTTGTTAAACCTGAGAATTCCTGGAATGCGTTGGAGAGTTTGACTAACGACGCAGAAAAAATATTGAAAAAATTGGAATTGCCTTATCGCGTAGTGTGTCTATCAACTGGTGATGTATCTTTTTCTTCGGCAAAAACTTATGATATCGAAGTGTGGCTTCCTTCATATAATGATTACAAGGAAATATCTTCGTGTTCTAATTTTCTAGATTACCAAGCGCGTAGAATGAATATTCGTTTCAAGCGCGATAAAGATTCCAAGACCGAACTTGTCCATACGTTAAACGGATCGGGCCTAGCTATTGGACGGACTGTGGCTGCAGTTATTGAAAATTATCAGAACGCTGATGGAAGTATTACTATTCCGAAGGTGCTTCAAAAATATATGGGAACAGATTTAATTAAAGCGGAATAATTATACATTTCTCTTTATTTAACTGGCAATAATTGCTCTTTTAAAATCAAACCAAACAATTATCTGATGATAATTTGCTTTTATTTTGCCTTTCAACATAATACACTAATGTTAGTTGAGAAGAAAATAAAGGAGTTTTCATGAAGAAAAAAGACACAAAAGTCCGTGATGTTTTGCATCAGCCTAAACGGAAACTTAACAAAAAAGAATGGTATTGGATTCTTTATGATGTCGGCAATAGTGCATTTACAATGATTGCGTGTTCACTTTTTGCTCTGTATTTTCAGTTGATTTGTAACGATTATGGCATCAGCGAAACTCAAGGTAATAGTTATTGGGGATATGCTACTTCAATCGTTACTGTTATTGCCGTTTTGCTCGGGCCTTTGCTTGGAGCTCTGTCAGACATGAAAGGTTTTCGTAAGCCCATTTTTATGGCTTTGACATTTTTAGGAATTATTGGATGTATAGCTTTGGGAATACCAATGTATTTTGTTTTGTGGCTAGTTATTTTTGTTGTTACTAAAGTGGTATATTCAGGAGCTCTGATGATTTATGATTCTATGTTGGGAGATACGACTTCCGATGAGAATATGGACAAGGTGTCATCGTATGGATATGCGCTTGGATACATTGGAAGTGTTATTCCTTTTATTATTGGTGTAGCTATTGTTGCCTTAGGTTTTGGAGATACGATGGATCAAAGTCTATCCGTTAAAACAGGGTACATTATCGCCTTTGCAATCAATGCCGCTTGGTGGTTAGGATTTTCTATCCCTCTATTTAGGAACTATAAACAAAAAAGTTCGGTGCCTAAGAAAAAGCATGTAGTGAGAGATTCCTATCGAAGGATATTTCAAACATTCAAACTCGCTATGAAAAATTATGCTGGAGTATTTCTATTCCTCATTGCTTTTTTCTTTTATATTGATTCGGTCTATTCTATTATTGATTTAGCAATAAAGATTGCAGGATCTTTGGGAAATGGTGACTTATCTCCAGCTGAATCATTGATAGTTTTAATCGTTGTTCAGTTTATTGCTTTTCCCTCGGCTATTGCTATAAGTAAATTGGCAAAGAAATTCAACAATGAAATCATGATTGGAGTATGCATTTTAGGATATTTGTTCATAACAATATTTGCAGTATTTATTGATGCGATGTGGATGTTTTGGTTTATGGCTGTTTGCATCGGTTTATTTCAAGGTGGAATTCAATCGCTGTCACGATCATATTTTTCGCAGATTATTCCTCGCAAAAAATCTGGAGAATTATTCGGTCTTTACGACGTATTTGGCAAAGGAGCTTCGTTTTTGGGCGCTCTATTATTCAGTGTCATAAATTCGGCAACCGGTTCTGCTAATTTGGGACTAATTCCTTTATCTATATTGGTTTTTATCGGATTTGTGCTATTTATTTTAGCGGTTAGATACAATCGAAAACATGCGGCTGAAATTGAAGAATTTAGGAGAGAGATTCCAGAAGAAATAAATGCTTAATTGTTTTGTTTAGCAATCCTATTGGTTGCGTATGTCGCGAAAAAAACTAGATAATATCTCCTCGCATCTTTTATCTTGAATGTAATGTATCTCAAGATTATCGATGGCTGGAGAAACTCCATAATGAGTAAAAGCGCCCTTGACAGGATCTAAGGCTGCAAAATATATCTGTTTAATATGAGCGTTTATAATGGCTCCCAAACACATTAGACACGGTTCTAAAGTTATGTAGATTTTACATTTATTTAAATTTTTGTTTTTTAATTTGGAAAAGGCAATTTGCAACGCCAGCAATTCGGCATGAGCGGTAGGGTCGCAATTTTGCTGAGACAAATTATGCGTGGCACAAATAACTTGATTGTCGCACACGATAACCGCTCCGCAGGGAATTTCCTTTTCGTCATATGCTTTTCTAGCCTGTTCATAGGCTAGATTTATGTAATACTTATTTTCCATAGATATATTATAATAAAAAACCACCGCACATGATATCTCAACTTAAGGCTGCTTGCTTCCGCACCTGACCTGGTTCATCAAAAGACCATCGCGATGGCATAAATAGTATACATAATTTGTATGTATAGTTTCAAACTCTTTGAGATAATTCATCGATATTGATTGATTTCGGTCAAATTATATTATATATAGTTATGATATAATTATTACGTAAAGGAAGATATTTAAAATGCCAGTATTAATTTTTACCAACATTGAAAATATTAGCTCAATAATCACATGGATTATTGTTATATGTATTATCACTATTCTTTTTGCTTTGGCCATTTATTATATTCAGCGCTCTTTTTCATGTCGTATTATTTTTATCAATATAGTTGAAAATGATAAAGTTGTAAAAACGGATAAAAAGTATTTTAGAATCGGTAGTGAAGTTAATGTTAGTGCAATAGATTTACCTAAGGATTATGAAAAATTTATTGCTTATAAGATTGAGTGTGATGCCAATATCAAGGAAGGATCATTAACTGCTTTTAAGATGCCTAAAAGCGATGTGAATATTTTCTTTCGCAAGCAAGAAATAGAAGAAAAAAAGCTTTCTAAAAAAGATGAAAAAATAAAGATGAGGAACATACCTATTCCTCAATATATAAAAAAGAAAGCGGACCGTGAGACAATACCAGTTATCCTTATGAAATTGAACGAGGTCAAATCTTTCTTACGCAAAAGCAACAAACAAAAGTATTTTCCTGTCCTTAATAGTTATAAATGTGCCAAATCAGATGATAAGGATGTCCTTATTTTATACAATGGTGATTTGATTTATGCAATCTTGATTTATTCTGACATTACCTTTAAAGTCTTTTTTAAATCAGATGCAAACTATGTTAATGAAAGTATGGAAATTGTTGATTCGCTAGTTAAAGTGAAGGATGATATCTATTCCTTTGTTCTTGATTATTCCTTTGAGACGAAGGAACAGTTCTTTGCTATTCTTAATCACGCGTATGAATATGTCCTATATATTTCTTATGTTAAAGTTAACGATAAATATATGGTGGAAAAAGAAACAATTCAAAAATACAATAGCGAGATGCTTTCATTGAATATTGAGATTTCAAGGGAATTTGATCCGGTATTTGACCGGGCAATAGCTGACGCAAAGAAATTCCAAAGACTTCAGCAAAAAATACTTGCTAAAAGAAAAGAACTCGATTATCCCTTGCCTTCTACTAAGCAAAAGGTCATTGAAGAAATTGAAAAAAACAGCGAATATATCAATCCTCATACGAAGGATGATTATATTGCTCCAATCAATATCACTGATGAAAAGTATTTTAAGGCGGTAAAAAATGGCGAAGAATCATCTTCTCACGATTTACCAGAGGTCTTAGAAAGTTTGAAAGATATTCCTATTATTCATCCAGCTAAGATAGCATTTGATAAGATAATCGAATATATTATGATGAGGAAGGATATGGTATCTTTAACCATCGATGTTCCTCGCAATATTAAAAAAGGCATGGCCCAAATGAAATTTATTTCAAGTTCATTTGCCTTGATTTGTCTAAAAAACAATCAATATGTTATCTTTATGAAGTTGGACGAAAATTATGTAAAAAATCAGCTTTTGCTATCGCATAAGAATGTAAAGCGTGTCCGCAACGGCGATGAATATGATTGGTATAAAGTTATATTGGATAATTCTTTCACCTCGTATGAGGAAATATACAATGTGATTCTCAGTTCTTATGAATATACAAAGAAGTGTTACTACCGGCGATATTCTTAGAAATGTGAAAAATACGTGAATATGTTTGTTAAGTAATATAATAAATATATTGCAAAAATTATGAATGTTTTATATACTTTACTAGCAAGTCTGTTTGGCAAAATCCAAACTGAAAGGAGATCTATAATAATGAAAAAAGGTATACATCCTGAATATCATCGCTGCAAAGTAACTTGTGTTAACTGCGGTACTACTTTCGAGACTGGTTCGGTTCTTAAGGAAATTAGAGTTGATACATGTTCGCATTGCCACTCTTTTTACACTGGAAAAGCTGGATCAATCACTACCGATGGTCGTATTGATCGTTTCAATAAGAAATACGGCATCACTTCTGAAAAAGAAGACTAATTTGGTATATGATGATTATAACCGCTTTTAAAAGCGGTTTTTTCGTGGTAAAAAAAACATAAGATAGTACACATATTTTTTATCGGATATTATTTCTTATGATATAATTAACTGGTAAAATATGCTAAGGAGAAATCAAATATGGATAAGAAAAAAACTTTTTATATATCAACTCCTATTTATTACGCATCGGCTAATTTGCATATCGGACATTCTTATTGTGAAATCATCACTGATTCGATAGCACGATACAAGAGAGAAAGAGGCTATGATGTGTTCTTTTTAACAGGAGCGGATGAGCACGGAGAAAAGATTGCTAAAAACGCTAAATTAGCTGGAAAATCGCCCAAAGCTTTTGTTGATGAAATAGCCAATAATTTTATTGAAACATGGAAAAAATTAGAAATATCAAACGATGATTTTATTCGAACTACAGATGAAAGACACGTTGCTTTGGTTAAAAAAGTTTTTACTAAACTCTTTGAGCAAGGGGATATATATAAAGGACATTATCAAGGTTGGTATTGTACTCCTGATGAATCATTTTGGACCGAATCGCAACTTGGACCCAATCACACTTGCCCTGAATGCGGTCGACCAGTCCAGTTGAAAAATGAAGATGCATATTTTTTAAATGTTAAAAAATATGTTCCGCAGTTATTGGAATTTTATAAAAATCATCCCGATTTTGTTCCGGGTGGCAAATTGAATGAAATGATAAATACTTTCATTAAGCCTGGACTTGAGGATTTGTGCATTACCCGTACCTCTTTTAGTTGGGGTGTTCCTATTGATCAAGACCCTAAGCATGTTGTCTATGTTTGGATTGATGCCTTATTGAATTATTTATCAGCGTTAGGATACTTATCTGACGATGATACAAAGTTTAAAAAATATTGGTCTAACGATTCAGAAATTGTCCAGTTTGCTGGACGTGAAATTAATCGTTTTCATACGATATACTGGCCCATTTTGCTATTTGCTTTGGGTCTAAGAATTCCGAATACGATATATATTCACGGTTTATTGTTGACTCGTTCCGGTGTTAAATTATCTAAATCATTAGGTAATGCGCCTTCTCCACTTCCGTTGATCGAAAGATATTCACTGGATGCTCTGCGTTATTACATGATTCGCGAAGTCCCGATTGGCGATGATGGAACTTTCACGCCTAAACAGTTTGTTGAACGCACAAATAATGATTTAGTTAATAATTACGGGAATTTATTGAATCGAAGTCTTTCAATGATTCAAAAGTATTTCCAGGGTATTGTCCCTATCTATAGTAAACCGACTGGCGAATTGACTAAAAAGATTTATAATGATATTCAACTTTATGTAAACGAATATCAAAATCAGATGGATAGTTATAATATTACTAAGGCTGCTGATGCAGCGATGAAATTAGTTGACCTTGGAAATAAATACATTGAGGATCAGGCTCCGTGGATCTTAGCGAAAAGCGAAGATAAAAAACTCGAGTTAGCAGAAAC
>JAQWCB010000027.1 GCA_028707375.1 Bacilli bacterium
GATATTTTATGTGTACCGTGCAATATTAATAGTCCATATAAGTTTAATAACTTTTTAATAAAGGAAGGAGCCGAATCTTGTTTGAATGCCGATGATATTGTTCAAGCGATGAATAGATTCTAAAATAAAAAATATTATTACTATAAGTAATAAGAAGATATGTTTGATTCAATTACTTGACAATGCATCTATTTTTCTATCATAATCTTTTCGATAATATATTGGAGGGAAAAAATGAAACTCGTAATTGTTGAATCTCCTAATAAAATAAGAACAATCAATCAATTTCTTGGTGATAATTATAAGGTAATGGCGTCGGTTGGACACGTTAGAGATCTTGCGACTAAGGGCAAGGGCGGTCTAGGAGTCGATGTTGATCACGATTTTGAAGCGACTTATAAAATAATTCCTGGCAAGACTAAAATTGTTAAGGAAATTAAAAATGAAGTAAAAAAATGCGATGAAGTATATTTAGCTACGGATCCCGATCGTGAGGGGGAAGCTATCGCGTGGCATCTTGCTGTCGTTCTTGGACTTGATCCACTTAAGGTCAAAAGATTATCTTTTAATGCGATTACATCAAAGGAAGTCAAGAAAGCTATTGAAAATCCAGGGCATATAAATATGGATTTGGTGGCTTCGCAGGAAACAAGAAGAATTCTTGATCGTATCATTGGTTTTGATTTATCAGGTTTATTAAAAAATAAGATTAAGACCAAGTCTGCGGGAAGAGTACAGTCCGTAACTTTAAAGATGATCGTTGAACATCAAAAGGATATTGATGCTTTTGTGCCTAAAGAATATTGGGATATTTCTGGCGAGTTTGGTCAGGAAAAAATTGTTGCTCCTTTGTATTCTAAAAATAATGTTATATATAAACCTAATTCTATTGATTCTAAGGACGAAGTTGATCAAATTTTGAAAGAATTGCCAAAGGAATTTAACGTTTTGCCCTTGGTCTTTTCCAAAAGAACAAGCTCATCGCGTCCCGCCTTCACTACTTCATCTTTGGAGCAAGAGGCCTATACAAGGTTCAAATATTCGGCACGTTTAACTTCCTCAATTGCTCAGAGATTATTTGAGGGAATTGAAATTCACGGTTCATTTAAGGCCCTAATTACATATATTAGAACCGATTCAACTCGACTGGCTCCTGATTTTGTCGATGTCGCCAGTCAGTATATTGTTGATAAATATGGCCCTGATTCATATAATGGCGTCAATTTGGGTAAAAAGAAAAATCTTGTACAGGATGCTCATGAAGCTATTCGCCCAGTTGATTTAACTTTTACTCCTGCTATTGCTAAAAAGACTTTAAACAAAGAGATGTACAACGTATATCGCTTAATTTATGCGCGCACTATCGCTTCTATGATGAAACCTAAAATAGATAATGTTACAACCTTGAAATTTGAAGGCAATGGATATATTTTCAAGACGGAAGCAGTCAAGAATGAAGCCAAAGGATACACTGCAGCCTACGAGGATTGTGGTATCAAGATGGTGAAAGCTAAGACTGTCGAATTACCAGATAGCATTATTAAATTGGCGGAATCCAAAGGAAAGATTGTTGCTCAGAAAATAGATACAGAAAAGAAGTCAACTAATCCACCTGACAAATATAATGATGGAAGTGTTGTTCGCTTAATGGAAGAAAAGGGAATCGGACGTCCTTCGACATATGCTTCTACCATATCAACGTTAGTGGCGAGAGAATATATTACATCCATAAAACACACGCTTAATCCAACTGATTCTGGGAAGCTAGTTGTTGAAAAATTGGAAGAATTTTTCCCGGATTTAATGAGTTATTCTTACACTTCTGAAATGGAATCGGATTTGGAAAAGATTAAAGATGGCGATTCTTCCAAACAGGTTCTTTTAAGAGAATTTTATACTGAATTTATGAAGCAACTCGAGATAGCTAAGAAAAACATGGAAAAAATAAAGGATGAAGAGACAGGGGAAATGTGCCCAGTATGCGGTTCGCCATTGGTGATTAAGCACGGAAGATATGGTAAGTTTGTCGCTTGTTCCAATTATCCAACTTGTAATTACATAAAGAAGGAAAAAAAGGAAATTGAGTATGTTGAAGGACGCGAATGTCCTAAATGTGGTCATAAACTTGTTTATCGCACTTCACGTCGCGGTGAAAGATTTATTGGATGCTCCAATTATCCTAAGTGTAAATATACCGAAGGACTGAATAAGCCCAAAGATGATGGTAAAAGTGAAGATAAATTAGCCGATATGGATCCTGATGGCTTGGTTGGAACCACATGTCCCAAGTGCGGGAAGGGTACTTTGGTATTAAAGAAATCTCGATTCGGTGTCTTCTACGGATGTTCCAATTATCCTAAATGTCGCTATACTCAGAAAGTTAGTACTCAAAAGAAGAAAAATGAAGAAGATTAATATTATTGGAGGCGGTCTTGCTGGTAGCGAGGCGGCCTATTTTTTGGCATCAAATGGAATAAAGGTTACCTTGTATGATCAAAAGCCCAAACTTGGTTCGGCCTTTCACTCAACAAACTTTGGAGAACTAGTATGTTCAAATTCTTTAAAATCCTTAAAGCACGATAATGCTTGTGGTCTTTTAAAAGCGGAAATTGCTCAGATGGGTTCTTTAATTATGGAGGCTTCACAAGTTTCAAGTGTCCCTTCGGGCCAAGATTTAGCCGTGGATAGAAATGTCTTTTCGCAATATATTACCGATAAAATTAAAAAAAGTCCTAATATTGATATTGTTTCGCAAGTGGTTAGTTCGCTGGATGAGAATGATATTAATATTGTTTGTACAGGCCCATTAACAGATTCAAGTCTCTGTGAATATTTCCAAAAACTTCTCGGGGAAGATATGTTATCGTTTTTTGATGCGGCGGCTCCATTGGTGGAACTTTCTTCTTTGGACACTTCGAAAATGTATGTGAAATCACGCTACGATAAAGGCTCAGGAAAATATTTAAACATACCTCTTTCAAAGGAAGAGTATATCAAGTTTGTTAATGATCTTATTTCTGCTCAGCGAGTTATTCTTCATGATTTTGAGCACTTTGAAGGATGTTTGCCTGTTGAAGTAATGGCTAAAAGAGGAATTAATACTTTGCGCTACGGTCCTTTGAAATCTAGAGGTCTTGAAACAGATAATATAAAACCATATGCCGTGGTGCAATTGCGACAGGACAATATTGCTGGTACTTTATATGGAATGGTGGGTTTCCAAACTAATTTGAAATACGGAGAACAAAAGAGAGTTTTTTCAACCTTGCCGGGCATGGAAAAGGCAAAGTTTGCTAGATATGGTCTAATGCATTTAAATAAATATATCTGTGCCCCCAAGCTATTGAATCGCGATTTATCTTTGAAGAAAAGTCCTGATACTTTTGTTGCGGGACAGTTTTCAGGGGTTGAAGGTTATGTGGAATCAGCCGCGAGCGGACTTTTAGCAGCTTATTATGTAATGCAAAGAATAAAGGGGCAGGTTTTTGAACCGATTCCTATTTACACTATGCTCGGAAGTTTAGTGAATTACCTAGTAATGTCATCACCTAAGAATTTTGCGCCGATAAACGCAATATATGGAATTTTGCAGTTACCGATTAAACAAGATAAGATTACCATATATAATAATTCTATGGAGGCTATTGCTAAGTGGCGCGAAAAAATCTTACAAAAACCATTACCGTAGAGGAAAGAAGATTTATTTCTTACCTTTTGAATGAGCGGAAATTTTCTGCGAATACTGCTAAGGCATATCAGCAGGATATAAGTGAATTCTTAGGTTTTTTGAGTATGAACGCTTTAACTTATAGCGATGTTACTCAAGAGATTATTCGAGGATATTTATTGGATTTAGTCAATGCTGGATTAGCTAAGTCGACCATCAAAAGACATTTGGCCGCACTGAAGCATTTTTATCAGTTTTTATATATTAAAGATTTGATAAAAGTTGATTATTTCGAATTGGTCACTTCTCCTAAGCAAGAAAGAAAACTTCCGGATTTTCTGACTGATGAAGAAGTTAAAAAATTATTTGATGCAAATAGAGCACGCAATGATGATCTAGCTTCGCGGGATCAAGCGATTTTAGAATTGATGTATGCTTCAGGTCTAAGAGCTAGCGAAGTTGTAAATTTAACTTTGCAATCAGTCAATTTAAATGAGCGTGTGGTACGAGTTATCGGCAAGGGTAAAAAAGAAAGAATCGTTCCGTTTACGCGGAGTGCCACAAATGCGATGATCGATTACTTGAACAATTTGCGGATAAAACTTGTTAGAAAAAATCCCAAATCGAAATTGACCAATAGTTTTTTTGTTAATAACTTCGGTAGAAAACTTACATATAGAGGCTTAGAATACATAATGAGTGAGATTGAGAAAAAAACCGGATGTTATATGAAACTTCATCCTCATAAGTTAAGACATTCATTTGCGACTCACTTATTGTCAAAAGGAGCAGATCTGAGGACGATTCAGGAAATGATGGGACATGAGTCAATTGGAACTACGCAAGTCTACACTCATGTTACCTATTCGGAAATGCAAGATGTTTATAAGAATTCTTTCCCTCGCGCCAAAAAGCAAAGGAAAAGTGATTCATAATTTAAATTCCATAAGGTGAAATCATGGATACTAAATAAAAGTTAGGCTAATCAAGTAACGATTAATTGAGGATAATTAAGAAAATATTTCAATGTGCTTTTTGTCAAATTTTATTAGCCTTATGACATAGATATATTATTTGGATAATCACAAATGTTCGCATTATTTGACAATTAGCAAAAAAATGAGATTATACTTTTATAATCATTGATTAATATATTTACATGTGATTAAATATTATGGCTGGCCTCATGGAGAAGCGGCTTAACTCATATCCCTCTCAAGGATACATTCGCGGGTCCGAATCCCGCTGAGGTCACCACTATATTGAATTGTACCCCTTTCTATGGACTAATCTTAGTTCAAGAAAGGGGCTTTTTTATAAAAAAAACACACTTCCGCTTTTGAAAGTTCGGTTTAATGATGTAAAAGAAATCCATTAATTAATCGTTTAGAAGATTAGGCATTTCTTCGGTTCCATAATCATGTTGACTGATTAAATATTTGATAGTCCTTTTTCCTCTAGAAATAGTTGTACTTCGTCAAAGAAAATGACTGAATTTCTATTTTCTAATTTAACTCCAAATTTATCTTGAAGTCTTAAAAAGAATAAATCATAAATATCATTAAATTATTTTTTAACACTATTACCCGCTTTAGAAAAATCAATAATTATGTATGATTTATATTCTTTTTTGCAAATCCTTCTGCACTTGTAGATTTGACTACACGTCTAGACCTCTCTAATAGAGCAATATAAGAACCATTTAATTTTTTTCATTTTAATAGTTTATCAAATGCTTTTCGTTTAAACATAATAAGCCACCTCTTTATGGATATTCCAAGGCAAAAAAGCACATTATTTCAAGTATGAAAAAATGAAAATATGTCATTATTTCATATACGATAAATTGGAAATATGCTGCTATTTCAATTATAATTCCTGTAACAGCCACTATTTAGAAAAATTATGCTACCTTATTGATGTAATCGTTTTTAGCAAATAAAATGGTTGGGTCAAAATTGGAGATTGCAAATGATATATACATTATCAGATGTGCCATCGCGATATTTCAAATATTGATTATGTAAAAAGAGAGCATTTGTAGGTTAAAAAAAGACTAAAATTATGTTCGATAAATATATGCGCACTGGTTGGAACAAAAACCATATTTGGCAATGAAATATAAATAACCGTTATGACAAACCCATCTACTATGAAAAAATACACACCATAGGAAAAATTGTTTATCATTGATGATGTTCCCGCTTGGTGTCTGTCTGTGAGGTCAAAAGAAATCTAATCGATTCGTCGATTTCGAGTATAGGTATTGTGTCGGAATATTTTGATTCTCTGAATAACGATTCCAAAAGTGTAAAAAAAATAAAGTTTTGAAATGGAGACTACATATTAAAAGTACAATTAGTGAAAATTATTTAAAGCAACTGATAGATATTAAATATACATCGTATATAAAAATAATTACTGGCATCAGGCACTCAGGGGAGTGCAATTAAGTTCAAGCGTATATTGAGTATCTTAGAAACAATGAACAATGTTGGCAATTGAATTTTATTAGATAAAATCAACAATATTTATTTCAAAACTATTTATTTATTTGAAAACAATATCTATTTAAGTTCTGTTTTAAGTCTTTATCGTAGGTTGAATCTTCTAATTTAAAATTGTTTTTGACGAAAAAGGAATTGGCAAGTCTATTGTTTGCAAAGCAATCTAAATATATTTCGTTGTAATTTTTCTTTATTTCTTTCTTGGCGAATTCTAATAGGGCTGTTCCTATTCCTTTGCGCTGATATATAGGATCAACCATAATAAAGTTTATACGATCTTCAATAAAAGCGATTTGACCAATGGGGATATCGTTCAGCAAACATTTATAAGTATAATCAGCATTAGCCATAGCTTCATTTACTATAGCGCCAGAAGTAATGAACTTATTGGCGAGTTCTCCCAAAAACTTGATTGAGTCTGTTAACATGACACGTTTAGAGATGAGTATTAAATCTTTTAAATCTTCACGTTTTATTTTTTCTATTTTGTATTCCATATTTTTTCACCTTTTAAATTATAGCATACAAAAAAATTAACGTGCCTCAACTCTCATCATTTGTTATATCTCTCATCCAATTATTCATTTTTGCTATGATAAATAGCTAAAATCCCCTCAAAAAAAGCAATACAAAACTATGGCGGTATATAATGTCAATTTTTGTTTGATTGACTTAATTTTATCTAATTTTCAATCATTGTACAAGAAAATAAAAATGTATTTTCTATTGCCCCTTTTTTTGATACGATTGATATATGTTTTTCGGAACAGCTTATTGTTTTTCACATTTGATCAAGAGGGAGGTATTAAATGGAAAGAGTAAACAAGAAGTTAGTCTGGTTTAATTTGAAGGGGAATAATACCACTTGGCAAAAAGAAGTAGTTGCTGGTATAACTACATTTTTTGCGATGGCTTACATTATTATTGTTAATCCCAACATGTTATCTCAGACTGGCATGGAATGGGGAGCCGTTTTTATTGCGACAATCATTTCTTCGGTCGTTGGGACTTTGGTGATGGGGTTATTTGCCAATGTTCCTTATGCGTTAGCACCTGGAATGGGACTTAACGCTTTCTTTACGTATACGGTATGTTTTCAATTGGGATTTACGTGGCAGACAGCTCTATCGATGGTTTTTATTTGTGGTCTTATAAACGTATTGATTACTGTTACTAAGGTTCGGAAATTATTGATTAAGGCTATTCCGCCTTTTTTGCAAAACGCTATTTCGGCTGGAATTGGTGCATTTATTATTTACATTGGGTTGCTTAACGTTGGTTTTATCAACTTCAGTTCAGGGGTACCGGCCATGTCAATCTTAAATACTCCAAGTCTATGGGTATTTATCTTTGGTCTAGTTTTAACCATTATTCTAGTTGTTCTTAAAGTTCCGGGAGGAATACTGATTGGAATTATTGCAACGACGCTTTTTGGTCTTATTCCTTTTGGTGGAACACAGGTTACATCAGTGTCTGCTAGCATCAATATTGGTGATGCATTCAAGGCTTTACCTAAAACTTTTGGAGTTATTTTTACTTCTGAGGGATTGGGATCACTGTTTTCTAACGGTGCAACAATTCCATTAGTTTTGATTACTATTTTTTCTTTCTCGCTTTCGGATACGTTTGATACGATTGGAACTTTTATTGGCACAGGAAGAAAATCAAACATCTTTTCCGACAGTGATTTAAAAGCATTAGAGACATCTACTGGCTTCAAATCAAAAATGGACAAAGCCCTGTTTGCTGACTCTATTGCTACCTCAATTGGAGCAATATTTGGTACTTCCAATACGACCACCTATGTTGAATCAGCGGCCGGCATTGAATCCGGGGGAAGAACTGGGCTGACCAGTGTGATTACTTCTGCCTGCTTCGCTTTGTCACTTTTGCTTATTGGACCGATATCTGCTATTCCATCCTCAGCGACATCAGCGGCTTTGATCATTGTTGGATGCATGATGCTTGGAAGTTTAAAAGAAATTGAGTGGAGTGATTTAACTAAAGTTATTCCCAGTTTCTTCTGCTTTTTATTCATGGCTTTTGCCTACTCAATATCATATGGTATCGCGATGGGCTTTATTTCTTACTGCCTAATTCAGATTGTCATCTTTGCTAAAGACTATATCAAATATCGTCTGGCGCTTAAGAAGGAAGAGAAGAACGCAATAAAACCCAAGCTAAAAATATCTTTGATTTTAGGAATTGCAACAGTGCTGTTCTTGCTCAATTTTATTTTGATGGCTACACCGATGATGAATTAATTTTCCAATTTAAAAGACTTCATTCATCCATATTTAAAATGGAAGAAGAAGTCTTTTTTTGTTGGTTTTATAGATTTGACATGTGCTTGTTTTTAATAACGATTAATTTGGGCTCAGATAATACAACCTTGCGATTGGATGGCACAGACTTTGTGAGGAAAACATTAGAACCAATAACTACATTATTTCCAATTACTACATCTCCGCCTAAGATTGATGCTCCTGAATAGATAGTGACATAATTTCCGATGGTGGGATGGCGTTTTTGTCCCTTGAGCCTTTGCCCCTTTGCTAAAGAGATACCACCGAGAGTCACTCCTTGGTACATCTTTACATGTTCTCCGATAACAGTGGTTTCACCGATGACAATTCCTGTCCCGTGATCGATGAAAAAATATTCCCCAATTTGTGCTCCAGGATGAATATCGATTCCAGTAAGAAAATGTGCCTCTTCTGAAATTAGGCGCGCTTCAGTTTTGAAGTCCTGTTGATATAATATATGGGCGATGCGATGATAAAAAGTTGCGATAAAACCAGGATAAGCAGATATTATTTCTTCTCGACAATTGCAAGAAGGATCGGAATCAAAGGTGATTTCTATATCCTTAGCAAATAACTCGCGCAATTTAGGAATATGCGAAAAGAACTCCTTCGATTTATCTGGTGAATTGGTTATGCCGATAAGATAGTTAGCCTTAGCCATTACCATCGCTTTCTG
>JAQWCB010000028.1 GCA_028707375.1 Bacilli bacterium
GCTGATGTCAAAATGGTTATGCCTGGTGATAATGTCGATCTCAACGTTGAACTTATTCACCCCGTTGCTATTGAAGTTGGTACGAAATTCTCAATCCGTGAAGGTGGACACACCGTTGGTGCTGGTACCGTCACTAAGATTGATGCCTAATTATTGTTGTTAATTTAGATTTATAAAAGGATTGTTGCCTGCGATTAGTTTCGTTTGCATCAGTCCTTTTTTTGTCAGTAAATAAATTAGTCTCATTTTGAAATTAACTATGTGGAATCGATTAAAAGATTTTTGTCCAAGTGGAGACAAAGTCACGATTATTCATAGGAGCAACAATTTATCTTGTGATTCAATAATATATTTGTTACAACATAAAAAAATGAACAAGAAAAATTCATTTGTTGAGATAGTGTTTTTTTAGATTATTGTCAGGGATAATTTTTTGCTTTTTTACCACTCTAAATTTCTTTATATTATTGCAGTATGAATCTAAGAAATATAAAATGAGGCTAAATAAAATTTGATAACAAGAAAAAGACTTCTCAAAATGAGAAGCCTTTATAATTGATTACTATGAATACATAGTTTTGAATACAAATATGATGGCGGAGCAAGAGAGATTCGAACTCTCGCACCGGAAATCCGGTCTACATCCTTAGCAGGGACGCCTCTTCAGCCAGGCTTGAGTATTGCTCCAAATGATCAGCATTTAATAGACAATGCTTGTTTATTATGATTTATATTAGCAATTTTGTCAACTGATACCATGCTTTTTCCTAGATAAATATCGCTGCATTATTCTTTTGGTATTCCTTTGACTTAGCCTTGGTTATTATTTATAATGAATTATCGAATTAATACTCGTGTTTATAGGAAGAAAGCATTGAATGAATGATTGAAAAAGAGACTAAATTTGTGGATATATATCCCCTGAAAAAATCTCATCGCATCCTAGCCTGGCTAGGTGACTTCTTCATTAACCTCATTTGCACCGTTTTGCTTTTCAACATTGCGGTTTTCCCTATCACTAAGGCCATAGTTAACTATGACTCTATTAAAATAAATATGGCAAATTGCCAAGACGATATGATAAAGGTTCTTTATGAAAATAAAGTCCTTTTTTATGAGGAAAATGAACTAAATTATTTTGAAGATAATTTGGTTACAACCAAGGATTATTTTGTTAGATATCATGTTAATTATCAAGATGATTCTATCAACTGTTTTTATAATTACTATACTTCGATTCAAGATAAACCCACAGAGCTAATTAAGCTTTATTCATCTGGTGCTGGTTCGACTTTTTTTAACTTAGATACCCTTGATACCAATGGTGTTCCTAATTTGAAAGCTGAATACAAAGAAGAATTCGCTCCATTATATATTCAAGGTGATGCGCTTTCTGAAAAAGCGAAGAGCGATTATGATTCTTTTTCTTCGCTCTTTTTAAAATACTATAATGTTATGCTTGAAGATATTAAAACCAATGATCTAACATATGACAATATGTCATACATCAATTTAAATAATCGAGTTGATAATTATGTGACGCAATTAGATAATTATACAATCGTGGCAAGCATTATCAGCTATCTTTTATCGACAATTATTTTTTATATTATCATTCCGCTTTTTAGCATTAAGGAGCAAACAATAACTGAGAAGGTTATGAAAATAAATAAGGTGGGACAAAATAATTTGCGATTGCTTCCTAAATCGGAAGTTGTTCTTCAAGCCTTTTATAGTTTGTTTAGCAATTTGACTTTGATTATTATTTCAGTGGTGCCAACAGTTGATATCGCTTATGCCTTCAGTTTGAATCTATTGGTCTTTTTGAGCGCCTTTGGTCTTTTATACGATTTGATCAGCTTATTTTTTATTTTATTTAATCAATACAATAAATCGCTTACCGATATGTTGACAAGAGTTATTATTCTTGAAGATGAGGATTTGCGAAAAGTTGTAAAAACGAAAGGAAATAAATTTTAATGGAAAAAGGTAAAATTGTAATCAATTATGAATATCCTAAACTTCATAGAAGAATCTTTGCTCTCATAATTGATCTTATTTTAATGATGTTTGCTTTTTTCTCGATTTTTGTATCAATCAGAGGAATTATGAATCATACGGATAGATATCCTAGCGCTATGCAAAATGTTGAAAAAACAAGATTGGATTCGGGCATCTATATTCGCGATGATTCAGGCAATCTTGTGGATGTAGTTTCTTTATATAAAAATGATGAAGATTTATCGGATAGTCAAAAACAGACTTATTATACGCGTGCTATCGATTCTTTTATTTCCTACGTAAGAACGGAATTGGGCGATCAGAAAGCCCAAGAGGTTGAAAATGACTACTATTCATATTTGCTGAACGATGATTTAACTTATGATGGCGTGACATATTTTATTGACAATGGCAATGGCGTTCCATCTATCAATCCCATTTGCCAAGCATCAATTGATGAATATAACCAAAATGTATATATAAAATACATTGATTCAGACGTTCAGGCATATCTAAATAGTCTTTTCAGTCAATATAATGAAGATGTTCAGTATTTATTTACAATTTTGTTCTACATTGAGATCCCAATATCCGCTATAATAGGAGGTATACTAGTCTTCTATGTGCCAGGATTGTTTTTTAAGAGGGGAAGACAAACACTGGGGAAAGCTCTGTATCGAATCGGATTAGTTGATTCGCACTATCTTTCGGTCAAGCTTGGCCGATATACGGCAAACTGGGCAATCTCTTTCTTTGTAATTTTTATCTTATCGTTTCTGACAATGGGTATACCGCTGCTTATCTCATTCAGTTTGATGGCTTTTTCGAAAAAAAAGCAAACATTCTCAGAGTATATGCTCGGAATTCAAGAGGTTTCAATGGAGAAACAAAAAATTTATTATTCGAAAACCGAAATACGCGCTGATAGTATTGCAGCCAATAAGAAGGCAATCGATTTTGCCTCAGAGGAGAAAGTTCACTTATGATAGGGCTTTCATAAATTTGTTGAATTTAACTATTTACACAAGTATAATAGTAATACTTGCCAGAATTGCTCGATCTGGTGCGAGAGGGAAAAGAGTTAACAATAGGAGAGTACAAAAGTAATGAAAAACCATTTTACTGGAAAAATGTTGTCATTAGCACTATTAGCGGCCTGTGCTATCGGCATAGGTAACGGAGCAAAATTAACTAACTCGGATGTAGTGGTTAACGATGATGACAAAATCCAAACCAAAACAGTCCAAAAAGAAAGCGCGGCAAATGACATGGGTGTCAATATTGCTGACGAAGATCCCGAGGTGACTGTTAGCTTAAAAGAATCGACCATTACTAGCTTGTCCCATTCGTATAAAATATATGTTAACAGCGGAAATATCAATAACGCTTATATGATGGGCTACTATGGTGAAGGCGAGGAATATCGGCCTTTGACTTTTAACTACGATGTTCAAGACAAGGATGGGAACATTGAAAGTCGGTCGACTGAATTAGTTAAGCAGTCTATTATTACGACATATGATTTTGCGGGCGAAAAATTGGGAGCATCAACTTTTAACACTTATGCTGATTTGCCAGTAACTGAAGATTGGACTGTTTTGGAAGATACAATAAAAATAACGAATATTTTTGGTGTATATAGCGATGACAGTGAAGGATATAACAAATACTATCCTGATTTTAACAAAGCGTATTACGCTACTCCGGAAATTGGATATTATCGCGTATATAATATGAAAGATTATTTTTCCACTTCCTTTATTTCTAAATCATCGTTCAATAATTACACTTCATTGAATGTTAATGTTCACAATCAGGCGCTGGAATCATACAAAAAACTATATTCTTCGTATAAGAATTATGAAGATGATATTGCTAATGGAACTTGCTATTTGAATTTGCAGTTTGCTGCGATGGTCGATTCCGCGATACATGTTACTTTCAAAGATGGATCAAGTGAACTTTACGATATATCGACATCGGATAGTATTTATCTTAAGAAGGATGACAATACGGTTAGATTCTTAATCAAAGATTTAGATGCTAGCAAGGTTGAATCCTTTTATATAACTAATCTGAATTATCGTATGAAATTAACTAAAATTGATGAAGATGGGTACGAAAGCGATGTTTCGCGTTCAACTAAAAATGTCAGATTTACTATGGTCAATTTTACTTCGGAACAGGAAGTTTCAACATATAATGTTACCGCGACTTTATGGATAGTTTTCTTTGTTATTGCTATTGGAATGGCAGTAATTGACGTTCTTCTATACTTCTATCGTAAGAACAAATATAAAAACGATGAATTTAGAAGAGTTAATAATCGGACCTTTATTAAAAATGCTCTTATTTTCTGGGGAGGAATAGAGATTTTGGTTCTCGATTTGCTTATTATAGCTTCAAGAGCGTGGGGGATGAGTAATTCAATCACGATTTTTAATCCACTTGATGTTTATATCATTTGGTTTACATTGATTGTTCTCTTCTTTATCGGCTATTTGGTTGTCTTCTTCAAGAATGTGATCAATAACCGGAAGGAACGTCTCAAAGTAGAGAAACTCGGATTGAATAACGTTGATGAAGATGATGGAACTAATTAAAGGAATTAAGGAGATATTATGGAAATTAGATTAAAGAATCTTACTAAGATTTTCCCTGGAGATGCCAGGAAGCACATTAGAGATACCATTGCTGTTAAAGACTTAGATGTTACGATTCCTGATGGAAAACTTGTTGGTTTATTAGGACCCTCAGGTTGTGGTAAGTCCACTACGCTGTATATGATATCGGGTCTATTGAAACCCACTAGTGGTGAGGTTTGGTTTGGTGAGCAGGAAGTTACTAATCTTCCACCGGAAAAGCGTGGCATTGGCCTTGTTTTCCAAAACTATGCTCTATATCCACATATGACGATTTATAAAAATATTGAATTCCCATTAACCAATCTTAAGGTGGAGATTCCCCTTGTTCCTTTCTTTGACTACACTCTCAAATTAAGTTACAAGATGACCGAGGGCGACAATGTTGAGACCTTGATGACAAGTTTTAAAATCTTGGCTCGCAAAATGGCGATAAAAGCTTTGTTTACTCCTGTTGTCGGTGAAGATAAAGTTCTTTCGCTGGAGATTAAATTATTCAAAATATCTGAAGGTGTTAAAAAGTCCTTCGTCGAGAATGCCAAGCAGATTATCAACTTTGTCACTGTTGACGATCAAAATAAACAAGTGACGGAAGCCTTCTACGATACTAGCTTCCGCGCTACCATCAATAAGGTAGATGCTAGTGAAATGTTGAATTTAACTTTCACTGCTAACCTCAATAGAGATTTCAAAGTAGAAAATCTTGATGATACCATCAACAAGGTTAAAGAAATTATTGCTAAATATGGTAAACCTTCGAACGTCATGATTATTAAAACTCGTTCGGGACATGAAGTTATGGGTCGAATTCAGAAAATTGCGCACAGTGATTATGCGAATTTTGAGAAAGATATGAAGGGGGTTAATCTTTTCTCCTCTTTAAATATTGTTGTCACTGATGTTATAAACAAGAGTTTCAAGACCGCGGTTAAATCCACTTTGAAAAATATGGGTATCGCGTATTCAGATTTAAGAATTTATTTTGATAAAAAGAACACCAAAGTTTTCTTTAATATTAAAAAACTACCTGAGGAAAAAACGGAACAAGTCGTTAAAGCTTTAACCAAAGAGTTGAATCTTACCGATGTTGACGTTCAGACAGTGCAGGCTGTCACCCATCGTAAACTCACGAAAGAGGAGCGCGATGACATTATTCACGAGACCGCTAAACTTGTTCAAGTTGAAGAATACTTGGAACGTAAGCCTTCTCAACTTTCCGGTGGTCAGCAACAGCGTATCGCCATCGCTCGGGCTTTGGTTAAACGTCCAAAGGTCTTGTTGTTGGATGAACCCCTAAGTAACCTTGATGCTCGTTTGAGATTGCAAACGCGTGAGGAGATTAAACGCATTCAGCGTGATACGGGAATCACTACCGTCTTTGTTACTCACGATCAGGAAGAGGCTATGTCTATTTCAGATCAAATTGTTGTTATGAAATTAGGTGAGGAGCAACAGATTGATGAACCTCAGAAAGTCTATAACAACCCCGCGAATTTATTCGTAGCACAATTCTTAGGAACACCTCCTATCAATGTTTTCAACGGAAGAATTGAAAAGGGCAAGATTTGTATCGGCGATGATGTAGTCTTTGAAACCAAGACTAAGATCAAAGATCAGGATTTATTTATCGCTATTCGCCCGGAGGGAATGAATATCGAGAAAACTGACTTAAAAGTTGGATTAACTGCAGATATCGATATGGTTCAAGTTCTCGGCCGCGATCTTTATATCGTCGCGAAAAATAAGAATTGTCACAAACCGACATTCAAAGTTATTATTTCTTCTGATGAGCAATTGCAGACCGGAAAGATTCGGTTGAAGTTAAAGAAAAATAAGTTCTTTATTTTCGACAAAGAAACACAGGAAAGAATTTACTTAGAGGATTAATCCATGGGTAAAGAAAAAATAACTGAAACGGAAAATCTCTTTGTTACTGATATTCCTCACTATGAGGAAGGATATAACAAAGAAGAGAACACTATCGTTAGATTAGTGTCTAATCACCGCAATAAAAAACCTTACCAGGTGACTGGTATTCAAGATGTTGCTGCGGACAACAACTGGAAAGCTTGGCTCTATCTTGGACCGATTATTGTTTTGCTTGTTGTCTTTCTTATCTATCCGTTAGTCAATACCATCTTTATTTCCTTTTTGGATAATTATGATTATGTTAATGGAACATACGATGGTTTTACTTTTAACAATTTTGGTGTCATTTTTGGCCTAACGACCTACAATGGCGCTTATGAAACGGATTTTACAACTTACGCTATTCCCAATACGTTTATTCTTGTCTTTTTAACCGTGCCTTTGACCACTATTATCGCTCTTTTGATTTCGGTGGCTCTTAACTCAATCAAATGGTTTAGAAATGCCTTGCAAGTTGTTTTCTTCTTGCCTTACGTTACTAATATGATTGCGGTTGGTATGGTTTTCTCTGTTATATTTGACACCAATGGTGTTATTAACTATCTGTTTAATTTGGGAGAAACAGCCTGGATTAGTGGAGCGACGCGCGGAATGGCTTTTGTGCCATTAATCATTTACATCGTTTGGTGCGGTCTTCCGTTTAAAATTCTTATTTTCTTGTCAGGAATTCAAGGAATTGATAAACAGTACTATCAGGCGGCTCAAATTGATTCCGCCCCTCATTCGAAAGTGTTGTGGCGCATAACTGTTCCGTTAATTTCTCCACAAATTCTTTATATTTTAATTACTTCGTTTATCGGAGCTTTCAAACAGTATACAGCCATCGTTGGTTTATTCAATGGAGCTGGTACAATAGGAACGAAGAAGAACATGTATACTATCGTTTATTATATTTACGATAATTTGAATACGCATACTTCATTCGCGGCCGCCGCGGCAGTTTTCCTTTTTGTGATCATTATGATATTTACTTGGTTGCAATTTAAGGTTAGTAAACGCCGGGTGCATTACTAAGGAGAATGGCTATGGAACAAAAAAAATATACAACTTTCGAGGATCAAAGTTTCAGCGATAATATAATTTTATCAATCGGAGAGAAGGGAAGAACTGTCGAAGCGATTCAGCGCGCGGCCAACATTCGTCACATTATTGGCACGGTTATTGTCTATATTCTTATTCTCTTCGCGGCTTTTATAGTGATTTTCCCTTTCTATTGGATGATTATTACTTCGTTGAAGATAAATGATGAAATTACCGCTTCGACCCAAACTTTTTTCCCGAGTATAGTCATGTGGACAAATTATGTTTATGTCTTTAATTCATTTGATTTTAGCAATTATATGTTTAACACTATTATTGTAGGAATTTTCTCCACTGCCGGAACTATTCTTACGACGATTGCAGCGGCTTTCGCTTTTGCGCGATTAAAGTTCAAAGGACGCGATGCTTTATTTGCTATCTTCCTGATGACAATGATGATTCCAGGCGAAATGATGGTTATTTCTAACTATATCACAGTAGCTTCCTTCGGTTGGATTGGTGAAGGTCAAACAAGAATCGATGCTTACTTAGCGATGATTGTTCCTTTCGTTGTCAGTGTCTTCTACATTTATTTGCTCCGTCAAAACTTTAAGCAAATACCTAATGAACTATATCTCGCCACAAAGGTCGATGGCAAATCTGATTGGACCTTCTTGTGGAAAGTTATGGTTCCCTTGGCGGCTCCAACCATTATTTCAATTATTATTTTGAAATTTATGGGAACATGGAACGCTTATGTCTGGCCTAATTTGATTACTGATAATCCTGATTTCCGTTTAATCTCCAATGGTTTACGTGGATCGTCATTCACGGATTTGGAAGGACGTGTCCAATATGGATATCAGATGGCAGCAACAGTTCTTGTTACGGTTCCTCTCTTCCTCTTATTTATTTTCTTTAGAAAATATATTATGAGAGGCTTTGGACGTGCGGGAATTAAGGGTTAAACTTCGGTTTAATTTATCGTCTTGATAATTAAATATATATTCGATATTTCATTGGAAGGAGAAATAATTTAATGAAAAAGAATCTATTATTACTACCTATCATCGCCTGCTTGGGTCTTTTAGGATCCTGTGGTGGCGACACCACTTCTTCAGTTACTAGCAACGGAACGACTTCAAATGAGCCTAATACCTCTAGTACTAGTACTGTAACTGAGTCTTTTATTACTGAGCCCACTACCATTCAATTCTTGGTTAAAACGGGAAAGAGCAACGAAGGATTGATTGATGATTATATTGAGTCATTTAAGGCTGTTGAACCGAACGTGACAGTTAATAAATCGGTTATTTCTACAGGATATAACGATGTTGAGTCCAAGGTCATCAAAGGTTTTTCCATCAATGACTATCCGGATATTACAGTAGCATATCCTGATCATGTTGCTAACTATATCGATTATAACAAAGTACTTAACCTTCAAGATTTTATTGATAATGCTTCGTATGGTTGGACTGATGAAGACAAGGCCGATTACATTTCTGCTTTTGTTGAACCCGGTGATAAATATGCTATTCCCGGTATGTATTCTGTTCCTTT
>JAQWCB010000029.1 GCA_028707375.1 Bacilli bacterium
TAAAAATATATGTGGGAATATGTAACTAATAAAAAAATAATTTAACAAAAATAAGTCGTCAGAGAAGTAAATAAAAAGAAGCTGCTTAGAAATGAAATTAATCTTTCGTTTCTTTACAGCCCCTTTTTTGTCGATTTATTAGTAAAGATTGTCTAATAATTTTTGGCTAAGGCTATGATCTGATTTACGTTAGCTAGAATCTTATAGTCGGCATTTGATTTAACAATCAAGGTAGGAGCTTTAGTAATGTTAAATTGTTCGACTAAGTCTTGATGAGTTGTAGCATCAATGGTCGTAAAGGATATTCCACTATCCGTCAACAATTTCTTAATCATCTTACAATTTGAACAAGTAGGAGTTGTAAAGAGTATATATTCGTATGATTTTCCATCATTTTTAGCAATGTCTTCAGTCTGAGTTTTAGCTTCAGATATTTCCGAATTGTTTTTACACACCTGATCGAAGGCTTCATTCTCAATGTTGGGAACATAGACTTTGCGAGTCTTAAATTCTTGAGATTTCCCCTTATTCCAGTTAGAAATAGGACGATAGTAACCGGTGATACGCGAATATATTTCCGTTTCTTTACCACAGATTGGACATTTATCCTTTTCTCCGGCGATATATCCGTGATCGGGACAAACGGAATAAGTTGGTGAAATGGTGTAGTAGGGGAGCTTATAGTTATAAGCGATCTTTTTGACCAGCATCATCGCCGCTTTCCACGAAGGCAATTTTTCACCTAAGAAAGTATGAAAGACAGTTCCTGAGGTGTATAAGGTTTGAAATTTATCTTGAATATCAAGAGCTGAGAATACATCGTCTGAAAAATCAACGGGTAAATTTGATGAATTGGTATAATATGGAGCGTCTTTGGTTCCGGCACAAATAATGTTAGGATATCTCTGACGATCGTGCAAAGCTAATCGGTATGAACTACTTTCAGCTGGAGTAGCCTCAAGATTGTATAAATCGCCATATTCTTGCTGATATTTTACAAGTCTTTCGCGCATGTGATTTAAAACTTTTACTGAGAAATCCTGAGCTTCTTTATGAGTTAAATCTTGACCAATCCACTTGGCGTTCAAGGTTGCTTCGTTCATTCCAACTAAGCCAATGGTTGAAAAGTGATTATTGAAGGTTCCTAGATAATGTTTGGTATATGGATAAAGCCCATCAGCAAGTAATTTGGATATCACATTTCTCTTGATTTTAAGTGAGCGTGCCGATATATCCATCACGTGATTGAGACGTTTGAAGAAATCTTCTTCGTCACTAGATAAATAGGCAATGTGTGGAAGATTGATGGTGACAACACCAATAGAGCCTGTTGATTCCCCTGATCCAAAGAAACCGCCTGATTTCTTTCTCAGTTCTCTTAAATCGAGACGCAAGCGGCAACACATTGATCTAACATCGCTCGGTTCCATATCAGAATTGATATAGTTTGAAAAATATGGTGTTCCATATTTAGAGGTCATTTCGAATAGCAATTTATTATTTTCGGTTTCGGACCAATCAAAATCCTTGGTTATAGAATAGGTGGGAATAGGATATTGGAATCCTCTTCCTTCCGCATCACCTTCAATAAAGGTTTCGATGAAGGCTTTATTGATCATATCCATTTCCTTTTTGCAATCTTTATATTTAAAGTCGGTTAATTTTCCACCGACGATACAATATTGATCTGCCAAATCAGCGGGAACGGTCCAGTCGAGAGTAATGTTGGAAAATGGAGCCTGCGTTCCCCAGCGCGAAGGAATGTTCACACCAAAGATAAAGGATTCAATGCATTTTTTAGTTTGCTCATAATTTAAGTGGTCAGCTTTAACAAAGGGAGCTAAGTATGTATCAAATGATGAAAAGGCTTGAGCTCCAGCCCATTCATTTTGCATAATGCCGAGGAAGTTGACCATCTGGTTGCATAAAACGGACAAGTGCTTAGCGGGGGCCGAAGTAATTTTTCCACGAATACCTCCCAAACCTTCCTGAATCAACTGCTTTAAGGACCATCCAGCGCAATAGCCTGAAAGCATTGATAAATCGTGCAAGTGAATAACAGCGTTGCGATGAGCATTAGCTATTTCCTCGTCATATATTTCTGATAGCCAGTAGTTGGCGGTGATTGCTCCGGAATTTGAAAGAATCAAACCACCGATAGAGTAGGTTACCGTGGAATTTTCTTTAACGCGCCAATCCAAATTTTTTACATAGCTGTCGACAAGTTTCTTGTAATCTAATACAGTTCTTTTCATTTCACGAAGATTTTCATGATTTTTCCGATAGAGAATATAACTCTTAGCAACATCAACAAAACCAGCTTTGGATAGGATTGATTCTACTGAGTCTTGAATATCCTCAACATAAATTAATCCTTTATCTATTTTTGGTTCAAAATCAGATGTGACCTCTAGCGCGAGCAATCTAATCTGAGATTGATTGTAGTCGCGATTTACTGATTCGAACGCTTTAATTATGGCTTTACATATTCTGTCGATATCAAATTCGACAATCTCGCCATCTCTTCTTTTTACTTGATACATAATTTTCCCCTTTTCCTATCTTCTTTTTTCTATATTCTCTTAGATGCCGCGAAGTTCGCATTCAACTCCAACAGCATCTATTTCTTTTTTAAAAAGTAATAATGTTTCTTTATCAAATCCGTGCAGTCCACTCTTTATCACTGATCCCGAATCAATAAAATTTTGAATAAAATATCGCTTAGAACCCTTGAGCGTTTGGGCGATTTCCTTAAAATCTGAAAGATCTAAATATTCTTTGATAGCGGTAGTTCGAAATTCATAATCAATCCCGCTATTCTTAATCGTTTCAATCGATTTTTTAATCTTTGATACATCAAGATTTGGTCTTCCTACTGTCTCACCATATTTAGCAAATGAGTTTTTAATATCCATTGCTATATAATCAATTAATTCTTCATCAATAAGATTCTTTAACTTATCTGGCGAGTATCCATTGGTATCTAATTTTACTTTATAACCGATGGCTCGCACTTTTTGAATAAACTCTTTTAAATCAACTTGAACCAAAGGTTCACCCCCGGTTATACATACGCCGTCAATTTTGCCGATTCGCTCCTTTAGAAAATTTAGTACCTGTTCGGTGGGAATCAGTTTGGCTCTATTCTTATCATTGAGAACTAGTGAAGAGTTGTGACAATAAGGGCAAGTGAAGTTACATCCGCGCGTAAAGATAGTGCAAGCTAATTTGCCTGGATAATCAAGCAATGTAAGTTTTTGTAGACCTGAAATCTCCATGATTTTCTCACCCCCTTCATCTCTGATTTCTAAAAGTGTATACATAGACTAGCAGTAAAAATATGGAAAATCAAACGAAAAAACATATAAAAAACACAATGAAAATCGGACTTTTCTTCACAGTGGCCCACTAGTAGATTTTTAGTATTATTATCTTGTGAAAGCTACGCTCTCTATTTGTTTGATAATTTCTAAATAATCCTTAATCAGTAAAGCACTGAATTGAGAATACAACCTTGACAATCACTTAGGTTGTAATATTAAAAAAATGATAAGACAATTGATAAATATGAACGATTCTTTTAATCAAAAATTTTTTGCTGAAAATCATTTTCATAACTTTTCAGAGAAACTGATATTTGATAATAATAAAAAAAGTTGATAACTTGTTAATAACTTGTGGACAAATGAATGCGTGGCAATGACAAGGCCGACAATATGGCGCTGAAAGGCTTTGGATAATCCCTTGTTTTCTTTCCTTATTAATATATGGCTAGATGATAGTTTATACTTCTAGCTTTTTCTTATAAATCGGTCATAATATATTGCATTATTGTATTCATATATTATTAATACTATACTAATAGTGTATATTTATATTGTAATCGTATTAAGGAGGCTAAAAAATGAATAACCCTATAACCGGCGTACATCTTATTGATGAAAATATGCATGAGCTAATAAATCATGGTAGACCAGAGTTTCCTGTGGCCTTTTATGGCGACGGCTATAAATATTTGGGTAGCCGTTCTTATTACGCTCACTGGCACAATGAAATTGAAGTAACTATTGCAATCAAAGGTGATATCGCAATTTCGTGCAATGACGCTACAATTTTAGTTCGCGAAGGTGATGCCATTGTTATTAATTCCAATATTCTTCACTGCATCCTTCACGATAACTATCCTAAGTCAATCGTGCAGACGATTGTTTTTAATCCCGTTATAATTTACGGATATCACACTTCAGATATTGAGAGACTATACGTATTACCTATAATTAATAGCGATCGCGATTATTACTATTTAAAAGATACGAAGAAAGAAGGAAACTGGGGAAAGAAGTGCATTGATGCTTTTCTTAATGCGATAAGATTCAATATTTCTAAAAAAGATGGATATGAATTAGGGATTAAAATTATGCTGATGGATGCTTGGTACATACTTTATCGCAATGTTCCGAAATCAAATGTAGTGGGCAATACTTTTTCCGCTAAGGTCCTTCTTGTCAAGAATGCTATTAACTATATTCATAAAAACTATATGAATGCGATTACGCTTGATGACATCTCGCGAAATTCTTTATTGTCGAAATCGGAGCTTTGCAAATTATTCAAAAAATATGTCAATCAATCACCGATACAATACTTGTTGCGCCACCGAATTTCTAATGCCTGCTATTATTTATCGTATTCAGATAAACCTGTTACGGATATTGCTAATAAAGTTGGAATATCCGACCCGAACTATTTTGCCATATCTTTTAAAAAGATTATGAAAATGTCGCCTACGCAATATCGTCGTCGCATTGCAGCTATTGCTGATGAGAATAAAGTTGAAGATTTCCAGGACGCTGACATTCATCCTGGATCGGTCCCATTATTCTAGTACTCGTTTGATTTTGACTAAATCCTATTTAATATATATGAAACTTTGCCTTATCTAAACATAAATTATTTAATAACTAGCAAGAAGAATTACTAAAAACATTTTAAATATATTGACTTAGTTTGAACCATAGGGTAATATCTTTAATGCACGGATTGAATAAATTCGGGCTATTTCTATGTTTGCTTATGGAAACGCCCGGAAACGTGTGAATTAAAAACAGAAAGGGATTATTGAGATTTATGCCTACAATTAACCAATTAGTTCGCAAAAGTAGAACTAGAATTATTAGTAAATCTAAATCTCCGGCACTTGGAAAGAGATGGGATTCTCTCAACAAGAAGGAACGCTCACAAGCTGCACCTCAAAAGAGAGGCGTTTGTACGCGTGTCGGAACGATGACACCTAAAAAGCCCAACTCGGCTTTGCGTAAGTATGCGCGTGTTAGATTAACTAATAACTATGAAGTAACTGCCTATATCGGCGGGGAGGGACACAACCTTCAGGAACATAAAGTTGTTCTTATTAGAGGTGGTCGTATCAAGGATTTACCTGGTGTTAGATACCACATTATTCGTGGAGGTCTTGAATGCTTCGGTGTTGAAAATAGAAAGCAGGGTCGTTCTCTTTATGGAACAAAGAAAAATGGCTCCGTTTCTGGAAAATAAGGAAAGGGGAATAAAGTAATATGCCACGTAAAAATGGAAGCGTTGAAAGACGCGATGTACTACCTGATCCTATATACAACTCCAAACTTGTTACAAAATTAATCAACAAGATCATGGTTGATGGAAAAAAAGGTACGGCTCAGAAAATATTGTATGGAGCCTTTAATAAAGTTGAAAAGAAAACGGGAAAACCGGCGATGGAAGTATTTGAAGTTGCCATAGGCAATATAATGCCTGAATTGGAACTTAAGGCCCGTCGTGTTGGTGCTTCGAATTATCAAGTGCCAGTTGAAGTATCTACTGAAAGAAAAGTTACGCTTGGTTTAAGATGGCTTGTCTCATATGCTCGTTTGCGCAAAGGTGAGAAAACTATGGAAGAAAAATTAGCTGCCGAGATTCTCGACGCTGCTAATGGAACTGGAGCTGCCGTTAAGAAGAGAGAAGATACACACAAGATGGCTGAAGCTAATAAAGCTTACGCCCACTATAGATTCTAAAAAACAGGAGGGAAATAATTATGTCAGAAGAAGATCGTGAATATCCTTTGGAAAAGATCAGAAATATTGGTGTAATGGCTCATATTGATGCCGGTAAAACAACATTTACTGAAAGAATCTTATTCTTTACTGGGAAAACTCACAAAATTGGTGAAGTTCATGATGGCGCCGCTACTATGGATTTCATGAAACAAGAACAAGATAGAGGTATTACAATTCAATCTGCTGCTACCACTTGTTTTTGGAGAGGTCATCGAATTAACATTATTGATACTCCTGGACACGTTGATTTTACGGCTGAAGTTGAGCGTTCACTTCGTGTTCTAGATGCAGCTGTAGCTGTGTTGGATGGTAAGAATGGTGTTGAGCCTCAAACTGAGACTGTTTGGAGACAGGCTTCAAAATACAACATTCCCCGCTTGGTTTTTGTCAATAAACTCGATGCGATTGGTGCGGATTTTGAAATGTCAGCTAAATCCATCAAGGAAAAATTAGGTGCTGAATACGTCATTGTTGAATATCCTATTGGATTATCAAGCGAATTCAGAGGCATTGTCGATTTGGTAAAAATGAAAGCCTTTGAATACAAAAGCAACGATCCAACCGTTTTACCAGTTGAGGTTGGCATTCCTGATGAATATAAGGAAAGATGTGATGAATTACATCAAGAGTTATTAGAAAAATTATCCAATTTTGACGATGACATTATGATGAAAGTCCTCGGCGGTGAAGAACCTTCGGTTGAAGAAGTTATGAAGGTTTTGCGCGAAGTTACTATCGCTAACAAGATTTTCCCCGTTTTCCCTGGTTCAGCCTATAAGAACAAGGGCGTGAGAATGTTATTAGACTATATCGTTGACTTATTGCCATCACCTATCGATGTTCCACCTGCTGTTGGTACAGATGAAGATGGAAACGATGTTGAGTGTGTTCCTGGTGATGATAAACCTTTGGCGGCTTTGGCGTTTAAGATTACAACCGATCCGTTCATTGGACGTTTAACCTTCGCCCGTGTTTATTCAGGGCAATTGAAAGCTGGAACTTATGTTCGCAATGCTAACAAGGGAATCAATGAAAGATTGTCAAGATTGGTTTTGATGCACGCTAACCATCGTCAAGATGTCGATGCGATCTATTCTGGTGGTATCGGTGCTATTGTCGGCTTGAAGAATACTTCAACTGGTGATACCCTCTGCGACGAATCACGTCCGTTGACACTTGAAAACATCAAGTTTAGTGATCCGGTTATTTCCGAGGCGATTGAACCCGCTTCAAAGTCTGATCAAGATAAGATGACTGCGGCTATTTTGAAACTTGTTGAAGAAGATCCTACTTTCCACTTCTATACGAATAATGAGACGGGTCAATCCATCATCGCTGGTGTTGGCGAACTTCAATTAGATGTTAATGTCACTCGTTTGAAGGAAGACTTCAAAGTAAATTGTGTTGTCGGTGCTCCTCAAGTTGCCTATCGTGAAACGATTAAGAAAACCGCGGAATGTCAAGGTAAGTATGTTAAGCAATCCGGTGGTCACGGACAGTATGGTGATGTTGTCATTCGCTTTGAACCCAATAGTGGTAAAGGCTTTGAATTTGTCAACGGAATTACTGGTGGTGTCGTACCTAAAGAATATATCAAGCCGACTAAAGATGGACTTCAGGATGCGATGACTAGAGGTATGATTGCTGGTTATCCTGTCATTGATATAAAGGCAACTTTATTCGATGGTTCATATCACGATGTTGACTCTTCCGAAGCGGCTTATAAGATGGCTGCCTCGCTGGCTTTGAAGGAAGCGGCGAAAAAATGTGATCCCGTTATTCTTGAACCGGTGGTTAAAGTTGAAATTACTACTCCTAACGACTATTTAGGAACTGTTCTTGGAGATATTTCTTCACGTCGTGGACAAACCGAAGGAATGAATACTCACGACAATGCGCAAGTGATTAACGCCTACATTCCTTTAGCTAATATGTTTGGGTATATTTCTGATTTGCGTTCGATGACACAGGGCCGTGGTATATACACAATGACCTTTGATCACTACGCTGAAGTACCTAAGTCAGTTGCGGCTGATATCATTAAAAAAAGATCTGAATAACTAAGGTCTCAAGTAGCGTTTTAACGCTAAAAATTTGTTGAAATACGAAAATTAATATGCTATATTTTACATAGAAATCAATGGAGGAATTCTAAAAATGGCAAAAGAAAAATTTGATAGAAGTAAAGCCCACGTTAATATTGGTACCATCGGTCACGTTGACCACGGTAAGACCACATTAACTGCGGCTATTACAAAAACATTGGCTGCCAATGGCGACAATGCTGTTGAAATGAAATATGACCAAATCGATGCTGCACCCGAGGAAAAAGCTCGTGGTATAACCATTAATACTGCTCATATTGAATATTCTACAAAAAAGAGACACTATGCCCACGTTGACTGCCCTGGACACGCCGATTATATTAAAAATATGATTACTGGTGCGGCCCAAATGGATGGTGCCATCTTGGTTGTTGCAGCAACTGATGGTGTTATGCCTCAAACTAGAGAACACGTTTTACTTGCACGTCAAGTCAGTGTTCCTTATATCGTTGTTTGGTTGAACAAGACCGATATGGTCGATGATCCTGAACTTATTGAATTAGTCGAAATGGATGTTCGTGATTTGTTATCGAATTATGGCTTCCCTGGTGACGATGTTCCGGTTATTGCTGGTTCAGCTAAATTAGCTCTTGAAGGTGACAAGAAAGAACAAGAGAATATTATGAAACTTATGGATGCCGTCGATACTTATATCCCCGATCCTGTTCGTGATGATTCCAAACCCTTCTTGCTTGCTGTTGAAGATGTTCTTACCATCACTGGTCGTGGTACTGTTGTTACCGGCCGTGTTGAAAGAGGTACTTGTAAATTAAACGATACTCTT
>JAQWCB010000030.1 GCA_028707375.1 Bacilli bacterium
CGATTAGCAAAATTGTAATATATGTATTGAATCGCTTTCCCCGAAATTTTTGGCAACAAAAAATCAGTAACCTGCTCCATGGTGTAAAACTTAACGTGGTCACTCGGCTGAAGAGAACTCATGATGGCTTTTTTCAAAAAGTAAGGGCAAATAATATTATATGAATTCACGCTAACCCCCTATGTAAAATTATAACATAATTGAATAATTAACAACTATATTGAAAGCCCTCAATACGTGCGATTGAAAGATTATTTTAGTCCAATCAATTTCACTATCTTTCGATCAATATTGCATTAAAAAACTATTTATCTATTTTTAAATTAATAACATCTATGAAAAAAGCCGGAAATAAATTCCGGCTAAATTTAACTTAAATTAATACTTTTTATACGGTTTATGATCGTGACTTCCGCGTTTATTATAAGTATGTTTTTCGACAGGAGCTGGCTCAACATAACCTTCAGGTTTTTCAATGAACTCACGGTGTGATAAATCGATACGACCCTTGTCATCAATATTGATAATCTTAACCTTCAAAGTGTCGCCAATCTTACATACATCTTCAACTTTATTAACACGTTTCCAATCGAGTTTAGAAATATGACACATACCATCCGTATCGCCGAATAAACGAACAAAAGCGCCGTAAGGTTCTACTCTTTGCACGATACCATCGTACTCTTCGCCAACCTTGGCAACATGAACGATATCATCAATCATCTTTCTCGCTTTAGCAATCATTGCTTTATCCGTGGAATAGAGAACAACTCGTCCATCATCGTTAATATCAATTTTGCAACCATTGCACTCTTCAATAATATTATTGATGACCTTGCCTTGGGATCCGATTACTTTTCTAATCATATCGACCGGTACGTCAAAGGTTTCCATCTTCAATGCATATTCTGATAGTTCTTTACGAGGTTCAGGAATAGCTTCCAGCATCACATCCAAAATCTGAGCACGAGCCTTGTGAGCTTGAGCTAAGGCTTCAGATAAAACTTGCTTAGTAATACCTTGAATCTTAATATCCATCTGCAAAGCCGTAATACCTTTAGAGGTTCCAGCACACTTAAAGTCCATATCGCCAAGATGATCTTCCATGCCTTGGATATCGGTCAATATTGTATATGGATGTTTTCCATCTAGCGGTCCAGAAGTAATTAGACCCATCGCGATACCGGAAACCGGAGCCTTGATTGGCACACCTGCCGCCATTAAAGACATGCATGATGCGCAAATACTCGCTTGAGACGAGGAACCATTAGACTCAACAACCTGAGCTACTGTTCGAATGGTGTAAGGAAATTCATCAATGGAGGGAAGAACATAACTCAACGCTCTTTCTCCCAAAGCGCCATGACCTAATTCACGACGACCAGGAGTTCCCATTCTTCCAACTTCACCGACCGAATAAGGCGGGAAATTATAGTGATGCATCCATGTTTTATTATCGGATCCATCCAAATCATCCATAATCTGACTCTCGCTCAAGGCTCCAAGTGTAGTAACTGAAATAACTTGTGTCTGACCGCGAGTGAACATCGCAGAGCCATGAACGCGAGGAAGTAAATCAACTTGAGCATCAAGGGCGCGAACTTCGTCGACCTTACGTCCATCAGGTCTCACTTTGTCTTCAGTGATCAAGCGTCTAACTTCATCTCTAACAAATCCTTCAAGAATAATTCCAACTTCTTTAATCTTGTTTTCCTTTTCAGCTTCAGATTCGTAATCTTTATTTTCATATTCCTCAATCACTTCAGCTTCAATATCTTCGATAGCGTGCTGACGTTCCAATTTATCAAAAATGGAAACAGCTTTAACCAAGCGGTCTTTGGCTTTTCCTTCAAGCTCTTTTTCAAGTCCCTTATCGATTTCAATAAGTTTAACTTCGCGCTTGGCCTTGCCGACAGCCGCGATAACTTTATTTTGGAAATCCAATAACTTTTGGATGGCTTCCTGTCCGAACATAATGGCATCAACCATGACTTCCTCAGGGAGTTCTTCAGCTCCGGCTTCAACCATATTAACGCCTTCCTTAGAAGCAGCGACAGTTAAATTCGAGTCAGATTTTTTCCACTCTTCCTTCGTCGGATTAATAATAAATTTTCCATCAATTCTTCCAACATAGACACCTGCAATCGGTCCATTCCAAGGAATGTCTGAAATGCCAAGAGCCAAAGATGATCCCAACATAGCTGCTAATTCTGGAGTAGCATCGCCATCGTATGACAAAACTTGGTTAACAATTTGTGTCTCGTTAACAAATCCTTCAGGGAACATTGGACGGATAGGTCTATCAATCATACGCGCCGTCAAGGTAGCGTGAGTAGAAGGACGACCTTCTCTTCTTAAAAAGCCTCCAGGTATTTTACCTGCTGAGAAGCTCATTTCATTATATAGAACTGTAAGTGGAAAAAAATCCACTCCTTCTTTTGGTGTTTTAGCAGCGCAAACAGTTGATAAAATAACTGAATCATTATAGCGGACTAAAACGGCACCGTCGGCTTGCTTTGCAATTTCGCCGACTTCAACGGCAATGTGTTTGCCTTCGAAATCCATTTCGAATACTTGTTTCATTAAAAAAATCCTTTCACAATATATACGTTATCATTTTATCACATCAACTAATTAATATAGAATAAAAAAGTTTTATTTGTGAATGATATTGAGAATGTACATTTCTTCATGGAGGGATATAGTCTAATAAAATACACAAGAAAATATTAATCTGGCAAGTATACACTTAATCATAGCCTATAGGTATTATAGTTATATTAAAATCATCTTTATGGGAAAGATCTTTTAAAAGATGATGCTATATGTTCTTAAATAAGTTTTAATCAATATTTATTAACATTATCTTTAACGAGTTTAATAATCTTCATCAACTCTTCTTTCGAGTCAAAGGATTTATCTAGGTAAAACTGATACCAGTATTTACCGATAGGAAAACGTGCCTTGGTAAAAGATAAATGATTGGCAAAATTCTTTTCAAACACTTCACGCTCGGTGCGAATCACGACACGGACTAAACCAAAGCTGTTTTCATAAACTAAAGCGTAAACTTTTCCATTGCTTTTCAATGTTATAGGGAATTTAGCAATTTCTGATTTCTCCACTTGCCGATCATCCTTAGGAAAAGACGAAGTGACCAAGTCGACAAATTGTTCCCGATTTAATTTTAAACTTGATGGAACAATACTAAGTTCTTGTTTCTCCAATTTAGTTAGAGGAACTTTCTTTCCTATGGTATCAACATTCTTCGCACTATCGCTTACCAATGATTTGTCAGTTTTATTTTTGTCAGCAGTCTGATTATCCTTTTTAAACTCTTCTGTCTTTTCTTTCGAAGGCGAAATAACTTTCTTATCATCCTTATTTATTTCCACTAAATCGATAGGCTTTTCACTTTTATCCGCTGTCTTCTCGACAAAAGAGTCGACTTTGCCAACCACTTCAAATTCTTTGATAGGTTTATGCAAGATTGCATCATCTTTTTTGTCTTCCTTCTTACGCACAAGATTAATATTAAAATCGCTTGGCAGTTCTCGCTTGCTAACAAAGGTTGGAGGATTCTTCTCACGTTTCTTTTCTTCATATAAATTAACCAAAAACTGAGCCCGATCCACGATAGGATCAGAAAAATTGGTAATAGAATCGCAAATGAGATTGAATTCAACTTGAGATGTTGCATCTTCGGCATCAATTGCATCGTATGTATTCTTAAAGGAGCGAATAAAGCGCGATAACTTGGTATTATAAATAATAACAAATGAATACCAATTGTATGAATCATTAATATCCTCCGCTTGGTAAAAAGAGTTCAACATTTTTTCTTCTAAATCATCCATTGTTCTCAAAAAAACTTTTGTCAATCCATTAATTCGATACAACATGCATATTATGGTATCGCGTTTGAAAATGAAAAGAGCATTTTTGTGTTTAGCAGAAGTCTTAATAACTATCGGCTCCGGATAATTCTTTTTGTCGTCGTTCAAATGCATAATTTCCGAGACTAAATCTTCAAAGTTTAGAAAATCAGAATAATAAGGTAAAGTCGCAAGTTCATCAATCTTTCGATCACTCAAAGGTGAGTATTTCGCAATTAGATAAAGATCATAGTCTGGCATAAGAATGAAATCTTTGGTTTCTCCATCCAATTCTTCGGTTGTTATTGTCGTCTTTTCAATTCCCTTGTTAGTAATTCGCGAAGATATATAACGCTTATATACATTAAAGCCATTAAATTTATATCCTTCTTTAAATGGTGCAATATGAGAAATATCAACTTCGCTATCAGTTTTCGCCTTAAATATCATTTCTTCGTCGGATCCCTGATAGATTCCCCCATCCAAATTGATGTAGATTGAATGCTTTTTCAATTTGCTACGACGCAACTGCACTGTGATAACAAAATAAACGATTAATAAAAGCAACGCCGCCACGCCTAAACCAATGGCAAACATTTGCAGGTATTCTAGTTGGGCAAAGCGATCCCAAATGCTATCCGCTAAGACCTTTATCAAACAAACATCATTTAACATTTATCGCAATCTCCAATACAATCATCCATACATATTAATAATAACTTAATAACATACTTAAGTAAAGAAAATAACCTTTGTTAAGGTCTGTATGGAATATCTAGTATATTGTCATATTACATTTATTTGTGATAAAAAGTGAATGAAGAAAATTCGTTTCTGTATCTTTGTTAAGCCCTTCTAACATTATTCATCAACTACAACATTATTTTTCCTGAACATTTTCATTGAAACTTTTTTCGTTTATTTGCTAGTTCATGATCACTATTTCCCATCTATTAAACATTCCTAAAGAATTAGTATACTGACAAATTCCACTTGTGGTAATAACACTCTATTGCATAATTTTTTAACAATACTTGCTATAATGTTTTATAAGTATCAAACATATCATCCATTGAACAATATATGCTTATTTTCAATTCGAAAATTGCAATAGGGTTAGTTTTTATTTTTGCAATTTCCAGATACAAATTATGCCCACAATATTTTATTCGCATTTATTGCTTTTTTATTATCATATAGATAACTTTACAAAAATGTGGCTCTAGTTCACACATCATGTCTATCTTTCAATATAAAATCCAATTGATAATTTATACAGAACTGATAAACTCCCTTTACCTTTTGCTTGATATTAATACCTTTCAGGGTTCTCTTATAGCAAACACAGTTCAAATAATCTTAAAGATAGTCTTTTTTTACCACCAACATAAATGGAAATATCAGATTGAGCAATCTTTATCAATATAAGCGAGCGATTTTTAATTTCTATTGATTAAAAAATGATACGAATTGCATCACTTTTATCGTTCTAATATTAAACTGCACAACATATTGATACAAGGTACATCCCAGCATAATCTATTAAATGAGTGCCCACCTGACAATATGGCGTTTAACACATTCTCGGCAATCATCATTCAGTAGTTATTTTAAAAATCAGATTCAATTTTCGCCATGAAGGATAACTTCTGAATTTTGGTTATATACCTTATAAAGAGATGAGGTTTTCGCTATACGTAGTATGCTCATACCATCTTCTACAGCCATACCGCCCAGTCACCATAATCAAATGTTCCACTCCCATGATGAAGCTTTCCTTCCTTATCAAGCTTAATAAATGCGTCTCGCATACGACTAAGTATCTTGGGATGAATATCTAAAGTATGATGCCCCGGGAGCACTTGCTTTACAGGCAATGCTGCTATCTTTTCTAGCGATTTTAAATATGCTTGTGGATCAGTGGATGGGTAATATGCAAACAATTTACCTTTATAAACCAAATCACCAGTGAACAAATAACCTCTTGAAGCCTCCCAAAAACACATGTGCCCAGGTGCATGGCCAGGCGTGTGAAGCACCATAATTGTTCTGCCTCCAAGATCAATTGTGTCGCCATCATACAATACTCGTGTGGGGGTTCCTTGAAAAAGCTCATATTTATTTACATCATATCCATCCGGTGGATCACACCTATCTAGTACCATTTCACGTATAGTTTCGATACTTAACGGAAATTCTCCAGAAAGCCAATTAATTTCTGCTTCATGAGCATAAAAATCAGGATAATATTTATGACCGCCAATATGATCCCAGTGAATATGTGTTGCAACTGCTGTAACTGGTTTATTTGTCAGTTTGTTGACTTCTTTAGAAATATCACAAATACCGAGCCCAGTGTCAATAAGAAGGGCACGTTCAGTGCCTTCAATCAAATAACAATGTGTTTCCTCCCAATGATGATATTCACTGATAATATGCGTATTTGTATCAATTTCATCTATTGTAAACCATTGTTTCATTTTAATCCTTCTTTCACCACACTATATAAAAACTCTGAAGTAGCCTCCATACTGTCATTACTTAATGATTAGTCTCTTTACCTATTTGGTTACCCTAATAATTTATTTATTTCCATTAATATTTAACTACAACTAGTAATTGTGCATGAAATTCATTACAAACTTGGATCAGGTTTAACAGCGAGACCATTCTAGAGTGACCAGTTACATTATAACAAAAAATCTTATCATATATCTTCAACTACTGATATACCAAAATAAAATTTAAATGTGTTAAGTGACATAGTAAACGCAAAAATTTCTTTTTCGTATCTTTTCATCCTTGTGATATCATAATTTTATCTTTGTTCCCGCCAAAAAGGAGTTCTTTATAGGAACTAAAATTAACAAATACAGCAAATTATCTATCTACGACAGGATGACTATTAATTCCTGTTTAGTTAAACACCAGAGTCTTTCTCAAATCGCTCGAACTATAGGATGCAGTCCTTCAACAATATACAGAGAAATAACAAGTAATTGTAAAATTAGATTAGGTAAGGATATTATGTATTGTACTCTTTCCAAACTCTTTTATGATTACTCTTACGCAGATAAAGTGGCAAATAATAGGAAAACTCAATCTAGAATTTCTTTACATTTACTATGCCGCTTAACATATTGTTATTCATTGATTAAAAGAAAAGCCTACAGAATCGCTACAGCCTTCTACAACTTATAAGTGTAAGTTTTATTTCACTAGCCATGATCAGTTGATAAAAAAACACAATCATTGTACTCGTCCAATTGAAGAACAATAGGTATTCAAAAAATTTTTTTCTTAAACCCTATATGAAACTATAAAACATATGATAAAAACTTATCATCGGATTCACTATCAGTAACCATATCTAAATCGATACTTTCGGAATCATAAATAATTGAAAAAGAGCTTTGAGGAATTATTGGCGGAATACTTCCTTGCCCAATTTCAATAATAACAACTAGAAAATAAGACTTGATACCATCAACATAAGTAATATTGGCTTTATTAGGCTCTAAGGGATTATTAACATTATGAGAGTAATTATTTTCTTCATATAATTTGGAATTAAATCCTAAGACTTTTGCCATAGATTCCCCTATTATTTTCGCCGAAGAATTCGAATTTGAACAACCAGATAAAATAGATATTAAACCAATGAGAAAAATATCCATCTTATTTAAATATTTCATAGTTAGCTCCTTCAATAGAATATATATCAAATATTGATAATCTTCCCTTGTTGCTATCAGAAGTATATATTGATGAAGCATAAAGCCGAAATTTATATGTTGGCATAGCGAAATCAACTTCTACATTCAAAGGGTTATCTCTATCAGTAGGTAAATCTATGTCTCTCCATAAATCTTTAGCCGTGAATGGAGTAGGTGCTCCATTTATATAATATTCAATTCTATAATCAGAATTGATAATGTTTGTGAATTCTGAAGCGCTCCAAAATGAAAGGTCTACTATAATCCTATTAATAATTATATCAAAGTCAATGTTTCAACAGTGGATAAATAAGCAAAAAGTACCTTCAATAAATGAATTACCGCCTATAAAAAATGCATATATTATTCTTTTTGCAAATGTAATATTCCGTTAGTCGAAAATACGATTAATGTAATCGTTAGACCTTCGATAACGAGTATCATCGGAACTAGAAGTATGTTTAGAAAAATATCAATTACCTTTGTTCTCTTTTACTGGTATTCCATTATTAACTTGGTGCCTTATAGCTTTTCTTATTAATGTTTGTTGCAATCCATCTAAATCATAAACTTCATAATATAAATCATCTACATTTTTAGGAACAAGTGGTTTACCATTGCATTTGAAATTTTTTTCAGCAAAAGGATCGACATTACAAGCAAAATCTAGGTCTTCTTCTTTTATGTAGCAAATACACATTGAACTCATAGGAGCAAGAGAATCAAATTGCATACATTTATATTTTTGT
>JAQWCB010000031.1 GCA_028707375.1 Bacilli bacterium
TAAATGTTGAGGAAAATATTCAAATGCCAATGGAGTATTCTAGTCATAAAGTTGATGTAGAATATTATAACTATTTGATTAAAAAGCTAAAGTTGGAGCAAATAATCAAGGAGAAAGTAAATTATCTTAGCGGCGGGGAAAAGCAGCGTGTTGCTTTGGCTAGAGCTTTAATTAATAAACCTCGAATTATTATTTGCGATGAACCGACAGGAAATCTTGATGAGAAGAATGCTAATCAAGTTATTTCAATCTTAAAGCAGTTTTTGTCAGATGATAAAATGATTATTATTGTCACTCACGACAATAATGTCGCTAAGCAGTGCGACTTAATTTTAAGATTGCGAGATGGAAAGTTATATGAAAGTAGGAATTAATTTATTTTAGTTATTAAGTTACTTTTTATAACAAAGAAGAAAAAACCTTAACGAAAGAACGAAGAATTTTAGTCAAAATATTTTCATATAATAGATGTTCGTTGATAAAAATACTTTGATCCATGGTATCAAGAAGATCCTTTTTGATTGATTGAATAACTGAGCATTTATACATATATACGCCATTTTCGAAATGGTGAACAAGACTGCGGTAATCCAGATTGATTGTTCCGACCATTGCTATCGAATCATCGGAAAGATATACTTTCGAATGAATGAAACCGGGTTTATATTCATAAATTTTAACCCCTGATTCGATAAGCCTTTTATAACTACTTCGCGTCATGGATAGAATGATCTTTTTATCTGGGACGTGTGGGGTTACAATGCGTACATCAATCCCTCGCAGTGCACAATTTTCAATGGTCTGAGTCAATTCATCATCAATGATTAGGTAGGGTGAAGTTATGTAAACATAGTTTTTAGCTTGATTGAGCATATTCATAATAACGGATTTGCCAACTCTTCTTTTATATATGGGAAAAGGACCATCGCCGAAAGGGACAACATAACCATCGTTTTGACTCTTGTGAGACTGCAGCAATCTTTCGCTGTGAACAATTATTTTTTTACTGTTTAAATTGTAGTCCATAATAAATAATTTAGTCATTTCACTTACGGCATCACCCTCCAAACGAATGGCAACATCTTTCCACTTTCCATGCTTGACTATCTTATTTATATATTCATCGGCGATATTGATTCCACCCGTATAGGCAACCTTGTTGTCAATTGACATTATCTTGCGGTGCGATCGATTGTTAAATTCACTATCTGCCTGACCTCTGAGTGGCGAAAAAATAACACAATCAATTCCCAATCGTCGCAAATTGTTGCAGTAATTACCAGGTAGAGTCATCATGCATCCAATATCATCATATATTACTTTTACATCGACTCCTTCATTAACCTTCTTTAGAATAATATTTAAAATTTCATTCCAAAAATATCCTTCACTGATGATAAAATATTCGATAAAAATAAATTTTTCAGCTTTTTCTAAATCTTCAAGCATTCTTGGTAAAACCAAATCACCAAGTTTAAAATATTCAATTTTTGTATTCATGTATACGTGACTGTTGGAAATTGTACACAATTGTTTAATGGAAGAATAAGTAAGAGAATCTTCTTCTTGCCTTAATTTTTCCTTGGCTTTATTGTTTTCTATTATTTCAAGATTCTTTGACCATTTCAATTTTTTAATATATTTTTTAGAGAGTTTTCGCCTATAAAAAAGAAAATAAAGCATAAATCCTGCCACAGGTAGAATCAAAACAAAAAGTAACCATGGTAATTTGTAATCAGGGTTGTCATCAGAACTAAAAATAGCAAGAACCACTCCAAGTTGAGTTAGTAAAACAGCGATATAAAAATAAGGGATATAAATGGTGAGTAGGATAACGATAGCAACGATAATAGCAGTTTCCAAAAGTGTTAACAAGATGGCCAAAATATATCTTATAGGTATATAAGACAGGCTTTTATTTTTCTTTGATAGTTTCTTAATTGATTTGTTCATTTATCCTCCTTGGATAATTTGCTAGATATAAGAAATATCTAATTTAGCGTATGATTTTTCGCTCATCAAAACGGATAGGCGTTTAATATATTTCCGATATAACATCCAATGAATAAGCAAACCGATGCAATATGGTAAAATTAATATCTCTGAAAGAGTGATGCAAGTTATCTTAAGGAGAATATTCCATTTTTTAAATGGATATTCTCCTTTCTTCACTTTGCCTATGGCCAAATTGTTTTTTATTTCAAACTTGCAATAGTAATTGGGTAAGAATTTGCTTGATGTCATTTGAACATTAAGATCGTAGTCATCTGCATTAGCTGAACTCGTATTTAAAAAATATTGGCAAGATAATTCTTGAGGGTGAATAATAGGTGAAAATATTATAAATAGGCCTAAAAAAACAATGATAATACCAACAATTGCATCAAACATACCATTGGTCATAACAAGACTGCTCTGATCAGAGGTTGCGGTTAAAGCAGCCTCAGTCAATGCTATAGCAGTTAATGATTGAGAAAGACCGATGATTTTAGAAGAGAGGAGATAGGATCCTTTATTTTTGGCGATGGCAATCCCTCTAATAGCTAAAAAAAGTTCAATAAATGACACACATGCAATTAAGATGCTTAATTCCATTCCATAATTAACATTTTCTTTTCTTAACATTAATTTAACGATTCCATACACGATGTACTGTGCTCCACCTAGAGATAAAAAAAATCCTATAAAAAAATTTCTTATTTTGAAAAAAGCATCACTTCCGTGACCAACTCCACTATAAGCAAGAATCTTAGACACGATGACCAATAAGTTGAAAATGGCTGAAATGAATAAGAAAACACCTAAAAAATAAGATAAGATTAGTTTTGATATCATAAGAATAGAGTTAAAAATTAGAGTGAAGCGCAAAACTAAAAAAGCACGTCGCTCGTAAGGTAAATTGTAGAATCTTTTGCCAATATTCATATAATTCTCCTATATTTTTTGCGATATTTTGATGCTGTCTTCTTTTTCTATAATATTAATAGCTCTAAGTGACATATCTGAAATTATACTTTCCTCATTCTTCATCATAATTTTAATCTTTCCCTTACTTTCTTTATGTATAATTTTGGTTAAAATAATACTTATTAAGATTAAAATTATCCCTAAAATAATTGAAATAATACCGCATATAAAAATAATATTGCTATCTTGCCACAAAAAGACGAGACTTAAGCCCATAACAAGAATTAATAAACCAATGATGGCGAAAATCAATCCTATACCAAATCCTTTGGAATCGAGCTCTATATTTAGCTTAGCTAACTTTTCCAAATGCTTGCCCGTGTCTTTATCTAATTTCAAAAGTTCCTTGTTTTTGGCATATTTCTTGCTTCGTTGAAAAGACAAATCAATATATGGCAAAGAAGGATCAACTAATTGACTATGAATAAGCTGATAGCCATGACAAGCGTAAGTATCGGTAGAAATTTCTTCTTGTTCGCGAAGAACACGCAAAATTTTATAATCGTAATTTCCATTTGCAAAGGCTATATCAGTCTCAGTATTATTTTTCTCCATCGTTAATTATTTCATCGCTCAAGCGGATTATTTTGGAAGCGTAGCGTGCCTTGCGATAGTTGATAATTGTTTTATATAAAGGATAAGCAATAAGCGACAAAACTAAACCAGGAATTCCTAGACTTAATCCAAGAACAAGATAATTTCCAACAAGAAGAGCAGACAGACCCGCCCCAAAAAGCAATATGCCGATGCTGCCGACTGAAATAGAAACAATAAAACCTGGAAGTTTGACTTTCCTATTCATGTTTTCCAGTTCCTCTAATTTACTAGTTCTTTCAGTCTTTGATGAGTATTCTTCTTTAATTTTTACGGCTCTTTTAATTTCATTTTTCATAATTATTCCCCTTGTTTAAATTCCAACCTCCAAATATATGAACATCCAGTTTCTCTTTCAATCTAAGTATTTATTGGAACAATTTTAGTTTATTTGAAATAATCTTAAAATGAAACAACATAAAGATTCAAAATGTTGGTTTTGCCATATAAGTGACAATAATATGATTTTCGTTAAGTATATTGGTATAATTAGAATAATGACAAAGGAATGTTTTTATGAATTCAAAGGAAAATAGCAAATACAAATATTACGAAAACAAAATAGTTAATGCTTTTTTTTATTTATTGAAACATAAAAATTTTGATAATATAAAAATAAAAGATATCTGCGTTGCGGCAGGAATTAATCGTACAACATTCTATGCACACTATTTCGATATTAATGATTTTATGATCAAACTTGAGGAATCCTTTAACAATAAAATAAAGAACATTTTTTTCGAAAAAGGTTCTCGTTCAGTGATTAATGGAGAGTCCTTTACTGAATATTTTAAATTTATCTTAGAAAACAGATATTTTTATCTTGCCTTTTTTGATCATGCTGATTCTATTTCGTGCGAAAATAGCATGATTAATTCATTGCTTGATGGGATAAGTGAAGCTCGGGGAAATAAGATGGAAGTATATAAACGTAAAACGTTATATCGAATGATTTTCTTTGGCTCTGGTCTCAAAGAAATTACGCACTTTTGGTTAAGAAAAGGTTGTATTGAGACTCCTGAGGAAATGGCGGGAATAATTACCACTGAGTATTTTGGAAGAGAGAAAAAACTATAAAAAATATTATAGTAAAAATTTTCTCAATAAAATAGGCTCCATTTTAATCATATTCAAAGATAGATACTTTTAACTTTAAAATAATACAATGTTTACTTATAATGATATTACTATGGAAATAAATATAGCAATTGTCGAAGATGAAAATGATGAAATTATTAAATTGAAAAGCTTTTTGGAGAAGTTTTCCAACGAGAATAGTATTTCATTTGCCATTAATGTCTATAGCGATGGACAAAAGTTTATTCAAAATTTTAAGAATGATCAATATCATATTATCCTTATGGATATTGAACTTCCAGGGCTAGATGGATTTAATGCTAGTAAAAAATTGCGTGAAATAGATAAGGATGTCGTTTTGATTTTTATCACAAATTTGGCTCAATATGCTATCAAAGGATATGAAGTTGATGCCTTGGATTTTGCCTTAAAGCCTTTGAATTATAATGATTTTGAACTCAAGTTAAAGAAGGGAATGCGTCATATAAAAAGGGAAAAATATCTTTATTTAAAGGGAACAGATAATGCTATTATCAACATTTCAGTTAATGATATTGTTTTTATTGAGACTGATCATCATTACTTGATTATTCACTTGGCTGATGAATCGACAATTAGAACCCGAAAGTCCATGAAAGAAATGACGAGCGAACTTAAAAATTATAGTTTTTCATTATCGAATAGTGGATATTTAGTGAATTTGAGATATGTAGAAAGAATTGACAATGATTCGGTTTTGGTAGGATCTCACCAACTGCTCATTTCACGTCGCAAGCGTAATGACCTGATTCGAGATTTTAACAATTACTTAATAGGAGAAACTCGCAATGGTTAATTTCAAGGAATTAGGTTTTACCGATTATTTTGAGGAATTTCGCTTCGTTTTACAAATTTTGTTGGCGGAGTTTGTTTTTACTTTTAATTGCGATCAAAGAAAGATACATTTCAAATATAAATTAGTTGGTGGAATTGTTTTTTTGATGTTCTTGTCGATGGGATATTTTTATATCTTGGAATTTTACAAAACAATGTCGGAATACATTGGAGCTGATATTGCACAGTTTATAATTCCCTTGTGGTATGGTATTCTTTTTGTTTGTTCTTTATTCTATATTTCAAGACTATTTAAAATCAATTATACCGAATTAGTATTTAAAGGCGTTTTATCTTACAGTCTTTACAATGCTGTTTATTCAGTATTCAATCAGGCGATTGCAATTGGCATTTGGCCCAGTTTGCGCAACGATACTATTTTAATGTCAGTTATATATTTTCTCATTACATTATTTGGAACATTGCTAATATACTCATTTGTCTACTTTTACTATCGGAATTTACTCAAGGAGGGTATGGAAGCTTCCATACCCAATAATTCATCGAGGAATAAAATTTTCTACACCATTTTTATTGTGATTGTTTTCCTTTCAGCTTTTGCTTTCCAGTCATTGTTTTATAATGGCAATAGCGATGGGCTCAACGGATATAATTATGTTTCAGTCTTTGAAAATGTGTTGACATGCATACTGATATTGATTGTTGGATATGCTAACCTCCGGCTCGATTTAGTTTCCAAGAAAAAAGCTATTGCTGAAACTCTTTTGTACAGTTCGTCTAAGCAGTATCGAGTGAGTAAAGAAAATATTGATATCATTAATCGGAAATGTCATGATTTGAAACATCAGATTCGCGCTTTGAAATTAATGAACGAAGAGGAAAAAAAGCAATCGCTAAACGAACTAGAATCAAACATTGATATCTATGATAATACTTTGAAAACTAACAACGAAGTGTTGAATACTATTATCAATGAGAAAATGCTTTTATGCAAAAGTAAAAATATTACTTTGACCCTAATAATAGATGATACGGATTTCAGTATGCTTTCAACTTTGGAAATGTATAATCTTTTTGGAAATATTCTCGATAATTCTATTGAAGCAGTTAACAAGATTAGCGATACATCCAAGCGTGTTATTTCTCTCAATATTTCAACAAAAGCAAATTTTTTATCTATACAAACGAACAATTTTTATGCTAATGATATAGTTAAGGATAAAAGAGGAAAAATTATTACGAGCAAAGGCGATAAGATAAATCACGGCTATGGTTTGCAGTCGATAGAATATATTGTCAATCGTCACCATGGTAATATGAAGATAAAGAAGAACAAAAACATTTTCATTCTCTCGATTTTGATTCCTAAAAGATGATTTTTTTCATCTAGTTATTCATTGTAGAATAATCTTGATTTGCTACTATAAATTACCATTTTTGCCAATGGAGCGTACATTTTTGCCAAAGTATAGATTTTTTAGCACAATATATATACATTATCATATGTAAGCGCTTTTTATATGAGCTCTACACATACATAATGGAGGAAAATATTATGAAGAAAAGATTTTTAGGAACAGGAGTACTCGTTCTTGCAGCAGGAGTACTTTGTTCATGCGGGACCACAAGCAGTTTAGCCCCTAGTACTAATAGTGAGACTGAAGCCCAAGCTCAAATAGTGGAAACATATATTGGCACTCATTCGATTGATATTACATCAACTAATGAATATGAGGGTCAGACCTATGAGACTACTACTACATGGTATTACTATGAACAATTGCAGTTACTTGACGATGGGACTTACGATATGACTCAGACTCAAAAAAGTGACAATGCTTACTATGTGATTTTTGCTAAAGGAACATTTGAAAAAGAAGCAAAGGATGCAAAGTATGATGGATATACCGAAGTTGTTCTTGACAACGCAACATATGTTCAATCCAATCAAGACATTTACAATCATATGTTTAGCTTGAGCATTGACTCAGAAACAAGTACTTTCCCTCACGAGATTCCCGGAGGAGATACAGTAACTAAAGATGAATTTCTTGCAGCTTATGGTGTATTTGGCAGTCGTTTTATTTTACATCCCGCGGTTGAGTCAGATACCAGCGTAACAAACTGGATTGATGTTGAAGCTGATGTTCAAGTTGTTGAGTAATTGACAACTTGCTAGACAAATAACATTGTTGATAAAATTGCTTGGGCTTTTTGCCCAAGCATATATTAGTTAGGAGAATAAAAATGAGTAAAAAAAAGATATCGCTAGCTAAGGTAATAACCTTAGGTGCAATTAGTGTTGTTCTGAGTGCGGCTATGGCGGTTGGAACATCATTTGCTCTCAAATATGAACCTGTTTTGAATACTTACTTTCAGAGAAGTGACTATAAGGCGACCGATCAGGAAAAAGATGCTTGCCAAGAAGTAGTAAGACAGGGAACTGTTTTGTTAAAAAACGATGATAGTGTTTTGCCATTGGGAACCGGCGAAAAAAGATTGGCGATTTTTGGTGAGAATTCTGTTGATTTTGTTTATGGTGGTTCGGGTTCAGGTGCGTTTGATACGAGTTTGGCTCCCACTTTAAAAGAAGCGTTGGAAGACTCCAACCACGGTGGTTTCACTGTGGATTCAAATTTGTGGAATTTTTATGAAAATGGAGCCGGTAAAGATTATCGGAAAACTTATCCCGACGAAACGGGTGCTGGAAGTTTTGCGGTCAACGAAGTGCCGATTGATGTATTAAAAAATGATACTTTAGCTACATCCACTTTGGTTGGCGATGATGTTGCCCTAGTTTGTTTG
>JAQWCB010000032.1 GCA_028707375.1 Bacilli bacterium
GGAGCCGATTTAACAAACACCGACTTCGCAAGATTTATCATTCTTTAACTCCGCTGAAACATTTACTTTTGACATCGCCTGGAAGGGATTTTTTGTCAAAGCATACTTGCTGGCTTCCCGCGCGTTTTTTACCTCAATAATTTTTAATCCATCTTTCACTTCTTTGGGAAGTTCCAAAACATCGTTGTGATTTTCCGCGGGGACCAAAATCGTTTCCAACCCTTCGCGCAAAGCCGCTAAAGATTTTTCGCGAAGCCCACCAATCGGCATCGAGTTCCCTCTTAAATCAGTTTCCCCGGTCATACCGACACTATTCTTAATAGGAATGCCAGTGGCCGCTGACATGATGCCAATCGTCAAAGCGATACCTGCCGAAGGACCATCCTTAGGAACCGCCCCTTCAGGAGCGTGGATGTGGAAATCGTGCTTGCGCCAAAATTCATCCTTAATATTTAAATCCTTAGAAACAGATTTAATATAGGAAAAAGCGGCACGACATGATTCTTCCATTACTTTTCCAAGATTTCCGGTAAGTAACAGCTGTCCAGTTCCTCCGTAGTAATTTACTTCAATCGGGAGAATTTCACCTCCAAAGTCAGTATAGGCCAATCCATTGACAATGCCGACCTGCGGTTTCTTCCCATTCTTCGTATGCTTGAAAATTGGATTCCCTAAATATTTTTCAACCAGCTTATCGTCAATCGTTATCTTTGCTTCTTCCTTTTTCACATTATCAGTTAAGAAGGAAACAGCAAATTTTCTCATAACGGCACCAATCTTTCGACGCAAATCACGAACACCAGCCTCGCGGGTGTAGTTCTCAATCATATAGTATATAGCCTTGTCTTCAAAGGTTATGTTCTCGGGTTTAAGCCCGTTGGCCTCCAATTCAGCTGGAATCAGATGTTCGACAGCAATATGGAATTTTTCAACAGTGGTGTAGGTGCTCAATTGAATCATTTCAAGTCGATCAATCAATGGCTGAGGTATATCGCGAACATTATTAGCGGTACAAATAAACAAAACGTTTGATAAATCAAAGGTTTCCTCAAGATAATTATCCTGGAAGTGCATATTCTGCTCGGGATCTAAAACTTCCAAAAGTGCCGAAGCAGGATCGCCGTGATATCCGCCATCCTTTATCTTATCAATTTCATCTAGCAAAATAACAGGGTTGTTCACTCCAACCCGAGCAATGTTGCTAACAATCTTGCCCGGCATAGCTCCCACGTATGTCTTGCGGTGACCACGTATCTCCGATTCATCTGAAATGCCCCCTAAAGAAATCTTGCAGAATTTTCTGCCGAGAGCTTTAGCAATTGAAATTGCCAAAGATGTCTTACCGGTACCAGGCGGACCAAATAAACACAATATCGGCGCTTTGAGCGACTTAGTTAAAGATTTAACCGCTAGATATTCCAAAATACGATCTTTTTGCTTTTGTAAGCCATAGTGATCAAGGTCGAGCACTTTCTTAACCTGGGCCATATTTTCATTGTCGATAGTTGACTGACTCCACGGCATTTTTATCAATAAATCCAAATAAGTTTTAATGACTGCTGCCTCTTGGCTTCCCCCAGGCATGACCGCTAGTCGCCCTTTTTCATCCTTGACTTTCTGTTTAACATTATCGGGATATTTTCCCTCTTTATCATTGATAACAGCATCGTAGCGCTCTTCATCCGTTGGTCCATCAAAAGGCTTCAATTCATCCTTGATGGCCTTCATCTTCGCGCGCAAAATAAATTCTTTTTGGTTTTTTTCAATCGCTTGTTCAACCTTCTTGTTTATCTCAGACTCGATTGATGGATCACCATCGAGTTCATCGGTGAGCGAGAGCAAGCGCTGAAGGCGAACTTGCGGGTCAGGTTCACGCAAAAAGTATAACTTTTCCTTGATGGAAATATTTAAGAAATATGCGAGATAATAACTCGGATCGTGTTCAAACAGAGTATCGTTATCGGGAAATTCTGGAAAGCCTTTCACCTTGTTAGCAATAGCATTGTACTTGCGTCTAATGTCGTCGATAAATGGTTTTAACAAGAATTTATCTATCTCAATATCATCGATTAATTTGCCAGAACCGAGCACGATATGAGTGTTTTCCATCATCCGAGCTGAGTTGATGAAAGCGGCTGATGTCGCCTCAAATTTAACGACATAACTCGCCTTGTTTTTGGTGATAGAAATAATTTTACAAATAGTCGAAATGGGTTCGATTGAACTCAAAGCTGTTTGCATATCATCAGTTTCAAAAGCGAAATTTTTATTGGTTGAATTAAAAATAAAATATTCATTCTTGTTTAAATAATCAAATACTTCCTTGCCATAAGCATCAAACACCTTGATGGTGTAAGTAATTGATGGTAAAGGTACATCCTTGGAATCAGGATACACTGGTAATACGAAATTTTTATCCATATTCATTCCTCCTTGTTTTTGTGATTGTGTCTGAATCACACGATGTCAGTCACGCGAGAGGTCTAGATAATCCTTATACTATAATAATAACACATAGTTAGAAATATCAATGTTTTTGCTTCAAAAACTTTAAAAAGGTTTCAGAAAATCCGAAACCTTTGTTTTTATTAGTCTTAACTCTCTTCTAGTTATTATTTAAAAGATAATCGTTTACCTTCTCAATAAGAATTGATTCCTTAATGTTTTCCATGTATTGATCAACATTGAAGTTAGTGTTGGCTTCGGACTGTTTCTTCGCCGCCGTCATAAGTTCATCATATTTTTCTTTTCCGCCAAAACGCTTAACTAAATCATCTTCCTCTACAGCAATTTTAGCAGCCTGAGCTACACCTTTTACCACTGCATATTGGGACGCCTGTTGCGCTGCTTGACTCTCGCAATTCTTCTTAAATTGTTCATCGGTAATACCAGTAATTTTAAGGTATTCTTCCAAATTCAAACCATATTGCTTAAATTGAGCAAGTTGCTCTTCCTGAACTTTATTCGAAGCTAATTCTAAATACTCTTTTGCAATAACTGGTTTAGCATCTTTTTCAATCAATTGAAATATTTTATTGAGTTTCGCGTTTTTAGCGTTGGTCTTAGCCGTATCTTTAAGCTTGGTTTTAACTGCTTCTTCCAATTCAGCAAAGGTTTCAACCTTATAGTCTTGAAGTTCCTTAGCAAATTCATCATTTGCTTCGGGTTTAACAATTTTCTTGACCGTCTTACAAGTAACAGCAAACTTAGCCTTCTTATCAGCCAACGATGCCAAATAATTTTTCGGGAAAGTAATTTCAATCGTCCGCTTTTCCCCTTCTTTAATGCCGATTAACTCATCCTCAAAACCGGGCACGAATGAATTGGAACCAATGGTCAAATCATAATCCTTAGCAGAACCACCATCAAATTCCTTACCATCGATATATCCAATAAAGTCAATGATAACATGATCGTTCTTTTCTGCCGCTTCCTTAGAAGGGACAAGTTCAGCATTGTCGACTAGCAATTTTTCAATCGCTTCATCAACATCCTTTTTCAGGACTTTCTTTGTTTCTAAACTAACTTCGTAACCTGAGGTTTTCTTTACTTTGCAATAAGGAAGGAAAACAAATGTATATAGAAGATTGTATTCTTTTTTCTTTTGATCAAAATCAATGCTGAGCTTTGGTCTAATCGAAGCAACTGCATCAACGCCTTTGTATCCATCAAGAAGTCTATCAAAATCCTTATCGATAAGTTTTTTGACTAATCCGTTATATATATCTTCGTTCTTAACTTGGCGAATGGCCATCTCGCGCGGGGCTTTACCTTTTCTAAAGCCCTTGACAATAACATTTTTAATCAAATTATCCACCACTTTATCAATGATGGGCGAATACTCCTCTTGCGCATAGGTGCACGAAACGTTTAACGTGCCATTTTCATTGTTATGAAATACTTTTTCCATATAATTCCTCCAAATAGATTGCTTAATCCATACTTGTTAATAATATCAATTATATACTTGTTTTTCAATAACTTTAATTATTTAATCTTGGTTAAGTGCCAAATATCGCGATTGTATTCTTCAATTGTTCGATCCGAAGAAAAGTAACCGGAGTTAGCCACATTGATCAAACATTTTTTAGCCCAATCCAAACGATTGAGATAAAGTTTTTCAATTTGAGCTCGAGCGTGGTTATATGAGTCGAAATCCTTGAGGATAAAATATTCATCATTGCGATTCATTATTTCATCAAAGATGAGTTGGAATCTCTTGGTATCATCGTCAAAGCTACCATCGATTAAGGAGTCCATAATTTCCTTGATATCCTTATTATTGTTGTAATAATCCCAAGGTGAATATGTTCCCTTGTAGCGAAGTTCGCTCGCTTCCTTTTCGTTCATACCGAAGATAACGCAATTTTCACGTCCAACTAACTCTGATATTTCAACATTGGCTCCATCCAAGGTTCCAAGGGTCACCGCTCCATTCATCATAAACTTCATATTTGAAGTTCCCGAAGCTTCTTTACCTGCTGTTGAAATCTGTTCGGATATGTCGGTAGCCGGAATAATAATCTGGGCTTTGGAAACATCGTAGTTCTCGATAAAGACTACTTTCATGTACTTATTTACTTGCTCATCGTTATTTATCACTTTAGCCACCGCCAAAATTAATTCAATGATGCGCTTAGCATAAATATAACTGGGTGCGGCTTTGGCACCAAATATATATGTGTGAGGGTAGATGCGGAAACTCGAATCCGCCTTCATTTTCTTGTATAGGTGAATGATTTGAAAAATATTCATCAGCTGACGCTTATATGCGTGAAGACGTTTAATCTGTACATCAAAAATCGATTCAGGGTCAATATCGATTCCGGCATTTTCCTTGGCGAGTTTGACCATCGCATTCTTATTGTCTCTCTTGATTCGATTAAAATTTTTTAAAACCTCTTCATCATCTTGATATTTCAATAAATCTTTCAATCCATCTTGCGGATTTTTTATCCACGATTCGCCAATTAATTTGGTTACATAACTTGAAAGCTCAGGATTGCTAACTAAGAACCATCTACGGTGGGTAATACCATTAGTCTTGTTATTAAATTTTTCAGGATACATCTTGTATAGATCTTTAAAGGTCTCAGTTTTTAAAATTTCCGTATGCAGGCCTGCCACTCCATTGACTGAAAAGGCAACATTGATCGCTAACTGACACATTCTGACCATTCCATCCTTAATGATGATACAATTATCAATCTCCGCTTCAGGTACATTGTCCTGCCGCATTTTGAGTAATAGACGTCTATTTATCTCCTCGATAATCATATATACGCGAGGAAAGAGATTAGCGATATAATTACATGGCCACTTTTCCAAAGCCTCAGGCATAACGGTATGGTTAGTAAAGGCAAAGCATTTTGTACATATGCTATAGGCATCATCCCAACTATAGCCATTTTCATCCATGAGCAAACGCATCAATTCTGGAATCGCCAAAATGGGATGTGTGTCGTTAAGATGGAATACAAAGTGTTCGGGAAGATTTTTAAATGTATGATACAAGCGGTAGTGACTTCGTAAAGTTGATTGCAGGCCTGCTGAAACTAAGAAATACTGTTGGCGCAACCGCAACAGTTTCCCCTGTTCCGTAGTATCATCGGGATAGAGTCCGTGCGTAATGTTCCGCACAAAAGCAATATATTCCTCAAAACTTGTATTCTCTGGAATCGAATCGATGCTTGGTTCCGCCGTCCACAAACGCAAGGTGTTGCAGACATCGTTATGATATCCCACCAGTCCAACATCGCAAGGAATAGCGATAACATTAAGTGAATTAACTGTTCTCCGCCTAATATTCCCCTCTTGGTCTACATATGTTTCACCATTGCCGTAATACTTAACTACCACCGCATGCTTAGGCTTGCGAATCTCCCATACATTCCCGTTTAAAAGCCACTGATCTGGCAGTTCTTCCTGTCGCCCGTTCTTAATCTTTTGACGGAAGAAACCATAGTCGTAACGAATGCAGTTTCCGTGGCCGGCATATCCTAAAGAAGCAATAGAATCCATAAAGCAAGCGGCGAGACGCCCTAGTCCACCATTTCCCAAACCTGCATCGCACTCTTGATTCTCAAGATCCTTGATATCTATTCCTAAGTCTGCTAAACCAGCTTTAGCTATATCAAAAATACCAAGATTGACCATATTAGGTACAAGCAAGCGCCCAATCAAGAATTCCATTGAGAAATACAAAACCTGCTTGTTGCCATTTTTGGCGACGCTATCTTTGCAAGCTTTCGAATTAGTCGTCGCTAAATCGCGGACCATCGTTCCTAGAATATCGTAGGCTTCGCTCGGATGAATATCTTTGGGATCTCGTCCATATTTAGCAATCGCCCGCCTCGAAAAATCGTCAATAAATTCCTTTTTTGAATCAAATAACATAATTATTCCTCCCAGTTATTTTCTTTAAATACCATCAATCGACAACGTTGAACCTTTGGTTCAAATCATCATCAAATCTTACTTCTTCACTTTCAGAAATATCGCTCCGAACGAAGCAATTTTCAATACGATAGAATATGGCTGATGATGCATGCTGACCTTCTGTGCCACTAATGGCAGACCATTGTATTGATTATTTCCTCCATAAACATCTTTATCCGAATTAAAAATTTCTTCGTATTCCCCCTTATATGGAACACCAATTTGATAATTATTATAAAAGTTTGGGGTCATATTGAAGATAAAAACCATTACTTCATTGTCGACTTCACGCTTAAAAGCAAAGATTGATTGAGCCGCGTTGTCCACCATGATCCACCGAAAATGCTCGGGATTGTATTCCTGAAGATACATTGCCTTATTTCCGCGATATATCAAATTTAAGTCGCGCATCATTCGCGTGATTGAATCGTGTTTAGGATACTTTTTCAAATTCCAACTCAACGAGCGTTTTTCATCCCACTCGTCAAAAGTTGCTAATTCGTTTCCCATGAAATTCAATTTCTTCCCTGGGTGAGCATACTGATAGGCATATAGATTTCTTACAAGAGCAAACTTAGTATCATAGTCTCCCCACATCTTGTTGAGAATGGTACCTTTCATGTGCACCACTTCATCGTGACTAAGTGGCAGGATGAAATTTTCAGAATAGAAATAAGCCATGGAGAAACTAAGCAAATTATTGTGATACGGTTTATAGATAGGATCTTTCTCATAGTATTTCAGCGTGTCATTCATCCATCCTAAATCCCATTTATAATCAAAGCCCAATCCTCCATCATCAACGCTCTTTGTCACTTGACCGTAAGCGGATGAATCCTCTGCCATCACCATTGCGCTCGGAATGAGCTTGTGGATGGCATAAGTTGCGCGCTTAATAAAATCTATTCCGCCTTGATTTACTCCGCGCTCGCCATTTCCTTCCCAATATATAATGTTGCTCACCGCATCAAAGCGGAGTCCATCAAAATGGAAGTATTTCAAAAAGTACATCATTGAGGAGATAAGAAAAGACCGAACGGGATCTTTTCCTAAATCGAAATTCTTAGTTCCCCACTGCGAAAATTCATGTTCTCCCACATATTCATATACGCACGAACCATCAAAGCGAGCCAAGCCAAATTCATCGGTCGCAAAGTGAACGGGGACAAAATCCAAGATCACGCCAATGCCAGCCTGATGAAGTCGATCGACAAAAGACATCAACTGCTTAGGATTACCGTAGCGCGAGTCCGCGGCATAATATCCAGTCACTTGATATCCCCAGGAACCATCGAAAGGATATTGCGTAATCGGCATTATTTCAATGTGCGTATAACCATTTTTCTTAATGTAATCAATTAAGCGATCAGCGATTTCCTCACAGGAGTAATAGCCTCCGTTGTCCTTTAAGCCCATCCAACTTCCTAGATGCATTTCATATATGGCAACAGGTTTGTCAAAATTTCTCGTGCGGGATAACATGTACTTTTGATCGTGAAAGATAAAGCCTCGATAATCAAAAGTTCGCGAAGCGCTCGATGGTCGATGCTCAGCAAAAAAAGCAAAAGGATCAGCCTTGTCGCGCCACTGATCATCGCATCCTAAAATATGATACTTATACGATTGATACATTTTGGCATCTTTGACAAAAAGATAAAATAAACCTCGCTCATCTATTTTTTTCATCGAGGAATCATAGACCGACCACGAATTGAAATCACCAA
>JAQWCB010000033.1 GCA_028707375.1 Bacilli bacterium
TCATTCTGGGATCCAAAGAATCAACCGGATCCTGGAAAATCATTTGAATTTCCGACATTAGATCGCGAGAAACGTGTTTATTGTCGTATCGTATTTGCTTAATCTTCTTTTTTTGCTCTCTAACAACCGCGGCATTGCGATTCTTGATAGCTTCAATCTTCGATGCATAATCATTGTTGATTTTCGCTATTTCATCCTTGTTGGTTTTCCCAACAAGCTCATCCTTTTGCTCTTTCTTTAATTTTTTAACTTTTTCGCGCATATGAATGCGTGAAAATTTAATTTCCTTCCTATTCCATCTATCTCCAGCAGTAATTCTTTGACCTTTATAATAGACCGATCCAGAAGTAATGTTATAAAGTCTAATCAAGCAACGGCCGGTAGTCGTTTTACCACAACCAGATTCTCCGACCAAGCCCATTGTCTCGCCTTTATAAACATCAAAACTCACATCGTGTACTGCTTTTAACTTAGGGGCGTTAACACCTGTCCCCAATTTAAAGAACATCTTCATGTGGCGAACGGACAAAAGAATATTCTGGTCCACCAACTCTTTTTTGAACTTAACCTTAGACTTAAAGACTGCATCATTGTTCAATTCTTCTGGTGTTAATAGATCAGGCTTTCCAGCAATATGCTCTTCTTTTTCATCGTGACTTTCGATATTTAATCTATCGTCTGTACCTTCCATGGCTGTCCCGATTTCGTTCTTTATTGCGTTGGGGGAGGACTTTTCTTTGATATAGATATCGTCTTCGATAATTTTGTCGGCTTTGCGACTATACTGCTTGCTCATTGAGTCTCTCCTCCTCTTTCCTTACTTCTCTCTTAATACGTTCAGAGACTATTTTAGGCATCTCCGCCTTTGGAGCATCTTTATAAAGAAGCCAAGTGGCGGCGTAATGAGTATCGCTGACCTTAAATAGCGGTGGTTGATACTTATAATCGATAGCCATCGCATACCGGCTGCGCTCCGCAAAGGCATCACCGATTGGCGGATAGACAAGATTGGGTGGAGTTCCCGGAATAGCATCTAATTTTTCCGCAGAATCAATATCAGGAATTGAGGCTAAAAGCGCCCAAGTATAAGGATGCTTGGGATTGTAAAATATATCAATATTCGTTCCATATTCAACAATCTTACCTGCATACATTACCGCAACACGATCAGCCATGTTAGCAACAACGCCTAAATCGTGAGTAATAAAGATACAAGAGAGATTTCTTTCAACCTTAAGTTTATTAATCAATTCCAAAATTTGTGCCTGAATAGTAACGTCAAGCGCGGTTGTTGGCTCATCGCAAATCAAGACCTCAGGAGTAGCTGTTAAAGCAATAGCAATAACAATACGCTGTCTCATACCACCAGAAAATTGGAAGGGATACTGTGAATATCTCTTTTCGGGCTGAGGAATACCAACTTCCTTCATCACTTCAAGGGCTCTTCTCTTGGCTTCAGCCTTCGTGATTTTGGTAAGATTTTGATATTCTAATTTGGCTTGCTTAATTTTCTGACGAAATTCATTCTTGCTAGTCTTGTCTGTTGAACGTTTCAATTCAACTTTGGCTTGCTTAATTTTATCGTTGCGAATTTTCTCAATCTTTTCCTTGTACTCTTTTACCTCTTTTTTAGCAACAACTTTCTTTGCTTTCAAGGCAGCTTTTAATTCAGGGATATCTTTCTTATATTTAATATAAGCTTGCTTCTTGACCTCTGTAAGTTCGCTGTCAAGTTTCTTCTTCGTTTCGGCAATCTTAGTCTTCATCGCTGCGATTTCATCTTCGCTAGCACCCTTTTCGGTTTTATCTTTTAAATCCTTATTCAAATGATATAAGTAGTCTTCATTTTCATTCGTTTTTTGAGCAATCGCTTGCGCTCTAATAACTCTCGCATTTTTTAAAGCAATCAATTCAGCTGAGATTATGTCGTTATACTTATTCTTTAATTTATCATTATTAATAAGCATTGCTTCAGTAATCTGTTTTCCAATCTTCATAATAGGATTTAGACTCGATAAAGGATCTTGGAAAATCATTCCAATCTTGTTTCCTCTAATGCGATGAAAATCCGCCTCAGAAATTTTTAATAAATCTTCACCTTCATAGATAATCTGTCCGCCTTCAACAATAGAGTTATTGGCTAAAATTCCCATAATTCCTTTACAAGTGACAGATTTGCCCGAACCAGATTCACCAACGATACACAAAGTTTCGCCCTTGTACAAGTCAAAACTTACACCGCGAACAGCTTTAAGAATACCAGCATCAGTAGTGAAAGAAACTCTCAGATTCTTCACTTCAACAATTTTTTCTTTTTCACTCATGATTAATCACTTCCTTTCAACGATGGATTAAATGCGTCTCTTAGTCCATTACCAAACAAGTTAAAGGAAATCATTAACAAGGCCATAATAACAGAAGGGAAAGCAATTAACATTGGATAGCTAGAAATAAATTTCTGGTTTTCTGATAGAGTTACACCAAATGAATCAAGACCCTGTAAACCTAAATTCAAATACGCCAAGGTGGCTTCAGAGAAAATAACCGCCGGAATCATCAAGACACTAGATGTAATGATGGTACCCATCGCGTTAGGAAGAATATGACGATAAATCAATCTGCCATCACTCGCACCCAACGTACGAGCCGCCAAAACATATTCTCGCCGCTTAAAGCGGTAAAATTGCGTACGCGTTATGCCCGCGGTTGACATCCAACCAGTTAAACACAAAGCCAATACAAAGACTTGGAAACTAGTTCCCAAATTAATAATGCAAAGAGTCATAACAACAATCCACGGCACACCGCCAAGAACCTCTTTGAATCTTTCCATCACAATATCGGTCGTTCCTCCAAAATATCCAGAAACTGACCCCCAAATTAAGCCAAAGGTAAAACAAACCACAAAAGTAATAATACCTAAAATTAAAGAAGTACGAAGCCCGGAAAAGGTGACTTTCAATAAATCTTTACCGCTGGCATCAGAGCCAAATAAGTAGCGAGGAGGTCTAGTATATCCTTTATCCATATATCTATATAGTGAAACTTTGCCTACAATTGAATATGTAGTGACACCCATAACATGGGAAACCGAAAAATTCTCAACCGTTCTAACCGGGCAATAAGTATCATCCAATATTTCAAAACTATCAATTAGATTACTTAAATCCTCTGCCGTTGGATTCTCTTTAGACATATAGGTATCTAAATCGATATTCATCCAACCGCGTGACACATATTTGTCAATAAGTGAACCACCGAATTTAAAATTATCTTTTTCCCCATAAACAACTTCATATTCATCATAAGTGAAGGAGCAAAAACGGATATTAGCATGATATAAATTAACAGTTGAATTGAGTGATGTCCAAAATCCGACATTTTCACCATCGTTGCTGATACTCAAAGAAGCGTTAGCGTCCTCACAACTTATCTTTGCCAATTTCTCATTCTCAGTCTCATCGCTTGAATCGATAATAACCTTTTCAACCAAAAGGTTCTTCATTCCATCTGGACTCGACTTTAAATGGAAGCCTAACTGAGCTCCAGCTAAATATGAACCAGAAAAACCTTTTGATGTTAACAAAGCGTTAAAATCAAGATCAAGATTACTATAATCAGTTGAATAGTCTTGAATCACAATCGTCTTGGGTATATCGTAGAGGAAAGTCTCAGGATTGTAATCCATATACGATAAATAAACTTGGAATTCTCCTAAAGTGAAGTCTCCACTTTCGCCAGTATTCGCAAACTTTATCACAAGATGATGCTCATTTGTTAGATATATATTAAAAGAATCCGAATATAACGAGCCAACAGATTCTGTATCACTTTGGTTCATCCACAAACGCATGTATCCACCATAAGCGTACTTATTAACAGCATCCGTGAAATTCTCACCTTTCTTTGTAGTCGTAATGTCACTCACCCCGCGCGAATCATACGAATCAGGATCTGGCAATTTTGTTACTGGATCATAAGTAATATTATCAATTCTCTCTGTTCCATCCCAAAAACCTGTACCCGTATTGAATAGTTTGGGTCTAAGCATCGTCTCCGAAGGAGACACATCTGTAATATCCGCCGGTAAAGTCAAAGGCAAAAGGAAAGCAAATAGCAATAAAACGCCTAAAATTATTCCTCCAACAACCGATGATTTATTCTTGCGAAAACGCCTAAAAGCATCTTTAAAGAATGTTGTTGGCTTTGTCTTCAAAACTGTGTCCTTAATTTTTGTATCGTTTTGAACAAATTTTAAATCACTATCATCAATCTCAATTGTCTGCAAAACGTGTCTATCGTTTTCATAGGTAAAATCACTCTTTTTCATTTACTTTTTACCTCCCATTCTGATTCTAGGATCAATGAATCCATAAGATAAATCCAAAATAATTCCTGCTGTCAGTCCAATGATGGTATAAAAAGCCATATCGACTAGTAGTAAATTGTAATCCGATCGCCCAATTGCTGTAATAAAGAGAGAGCCAACACCTGGAATACCATATAACTTTTCGAGAATCATAGATCCTGACATAACATTTACAAATTCTGCAAGAATTGAAGGGAAAATAGGAACCATAGCATTTCGCAATGCGTGTCTAATAACAGTCTGCGATTTTGTCAATCCTTTAGTTCTGGCTAGTAGTAAATAATCAGAAGACATAACTTCTGTTAGCTCTGCTCGTGTGAAACGAGTATAACCGCAGATTGATCCAAATGATAGTGAGGCTACGGGAATAATATAGCTTAGAATTTTAGTGCTTATTGGATCTTGAACTGAGTACCATTGCGATGGCAAGATCTGATTTTGATAACAAAAAATTAGCATCAAAAAGGTAATGATGATAAAGCTTGGAAGGGATATAAAAATCATTACAACAGTAGAAATAATATGATCGGTCATCGTATTTTTCTTCAAAGCCGCCCAAATTCCTAACATAATTCCAATCGGAACCGAAATAAAAACAGAAATAATATTAACTTTAATCGTACTAGGCAATCGACTTAGAATATACGCCATAGCATCTTGGTTAGGTGCGATATAAGTTGAAACGCCCCAATCCCACCTAGTAAAAATATTGTGAATCCACGCAAAATATTGCTCCATAATCGGCCTTTTATAAAAATAGTGCATAATGTGAGCTGTGTCGGTAGTATTAAACAATGACTCACCATATCCGGCGGTTGGCACATTAAAATCAACAACCAATCCCTGGTTAACTTGAGTTAAATAATATGCTAGTTTTGTTTGATCATTTCCTATAGGTTTAGAAAATGGCAACAATTTCATTAATAAAAATGTAAGTGAAATAATGATAAAAGCAGTTATGAAAGCTAATATCAATCTCTTTAAGGTATATTTGTACATACTTTCTCCTTGTGTCTTCTAATTTGCCACATATATTTAGTAATTTCAATTAAAATTATCAAATATATGTAAACAAAGAAAATAGGAAAGAAGTAGTGCTTTTGCACACTACCTCTCACCTAATAATTAACTTATTTACAATCTATAAGTTCACTCATCAAACGGCACTTACTAGTCTGTAGCTTGAGCCGCAAAATAAGCAGATTCAACATAGGCATCAGCATATACACCATTAATGGTCAAACGATAATACACAACAGCCTCTACAAGCCCATAAACATCATTAATATTTGCAGCTTGATCAGCGGAAATATTAACCGTTATTTTGCCCGTTTCAGGATCAAAATCTCCAGTAGCAAGAGTGTTATCCGTAATTGGCTCAGTTGAACCAGCTTCGTAAATTGTTTCTTCAACAGAATTTAAGTCAAAGACTGAAATAGAAGTTATTTCGACTGTAAAGTCATTATCTTCTGATTCGGTCAATTCTTCATCATCAGCAGCAGTAGAAACTTGAAGCGTATAACTTCTCGATCCATCTTCGCCATCTGAATAAGCGCCTAATTCAACCTTGGCAGGAGCCACTTCAACCGCACTCGAAACTAATACACCTTGATCAGCCGCTTTCCATAAAGTATCAAACGACCATACTTTATCATCGTAAACTAAAGCACTATCGCCCTTCTCTTCATCAGAGGGTAAAATAACTTCTGAGGTATCTGAACCCCAGTTAAGCGTGAAGCCTGAAGAGTTGTCGGATTTTAAAACCTCCATAAAGTTAAGAGGATTTAATGTATTGCCTGAAATAGAACCAAATCCTAAATCAAATTGTCCAACCATCAAATGTTTATAATAGACATCGCTCCATTCGGAAACGGCTTCTTGATTAATATCAAGCACAACCTTGCCACCAGAAACTGATTCATCATTAAAGGCATCTTCAATGTATTTAACAATATCGTCACCTGTTTGCTTAATTTGATCAGTAGACATCCACCAAATATCAAGAGAAATTGTGGTGGGATTTTCAGCAGTTCCCTCGACAATATCGCCCGAAGCTACGAGTTCTTGAACGGCTGCTTTGAATTTTGCTTTTGCTGTCTCAAGATCAAATCCATAAGTATCTGCAGCATCACCAAAGACATCTTTTAAAACCTGTTTATGTTGATCGGTGCTGTCGTATGAAATACCATTTTCAGGATCGCTCATATACGCTGAAGCAAAATAGTCAACCGAAGGAACATATCCTCTATTTGAAGCAAATTCTTCTCTATTAATAGAAAGCAAGAGGCCATCAATGAAGTCTTCGTTAGCCATCCATGGTTTGACGTTCCAATAATCAGATTGAGCTGTTTTGGTAATTGATCCTTCTGTACCGAATAACTTCTCCCACGTCTCCTCAGTACATGTATTTAAATTCAATTTGAAGGTTGAATCACCTGGAACAGATGTAGTACGAGGATCAGCTTGATATGTATCCAAATATGTAAGGGTGAGCGAAGCAGCATCGAGATTACCGTTTAAGAATTCTTTAATAGCTATATCGTTATCGGCATCAAATCCAGTTAAAATGTCTTCATGAATACCAGCAATTGTATAACGATTCTCAAGTCCATCAATACTTCTTTCAAACCATTCGTCATTTCTTTTGAACGTGATTGTCTTATCTGTTTCCCAATACTCTAATGTGTAAGGCGCCAAAGATAAAATATTATCGACAGGAGTATCATTTAAGTCAGAACTAAAGACACCGTAATTTTCAGGAGTAACTTCATCTATAAAGTCCTGAGGAATCGGTTCGTACAAACTTGATGCTAATGTATACATTGCATTAAATTGCGTTGTAGGAGCCAATAAATCAATAGTCATGGAATTGTCCGAAGAATCAATTTTAACTCCAACCCCATCAAAAGCCGCGGCATTGTATCCATCAGCTGAAGCGTTGTAATATGCTGATGCTCCAACAATTCCGCTCGAACCAGTTTGAGAAGCCAACTCACCACCACGATAGTAATCATTTTTCTTTGTAAGCAATAATTTGAACGGAGTTAGATAATCATCTAATTGAACACCACGACCATTATATCCGGCACGTTTAGTACTTAAAGTACTATACTTTAGCCCATCTTCACCTGTTCGTAAGTGGAATTTCCAACTAGAGGCCAATGTTTGAGAATTCACCTCGATTATCTCTTTGCCATCAGCATCAAGAGGTATAGGGCGATTATCTTTAGAGAGAACGCCATACCAATCATATCCATCCTTAGTGGCATTCATCTTAGTTCCCCAATAACTTGAAGATATATTACCAAATAAATCACTAACCTGTGAACCATCGCTATCTAAATAGTTGATGCTTTGAGGATCGCTCTCTTCCCACGTGTGATAGTAATTTTTATATTTTTCCAAAGGTTCCTTAACTAAAGGACCGGATAGACTTCCTTCACTTAAAATACCGAAGCCATATCCAGGGATATAGTTGTTGGTTCCTTTAACAACACGAGTGTTGTACATAACATAACCACCATTTTCGTATAAAGGAAGACCCGTAAGGTGATTTTTGTAGGCATATTCTTCCAAATTACCTAAAATGTCAGTTCGAGCCTCATTGGTCGATGCGACATAAGAATAAGCGCCAGTAGGACTTTCATCAAGAACTGGTGGTTCATCAATTGATGTCGAAGGACCTGTAGAATCTTCTTCGGAAGTAACCTCGAGACTAGTGTTACCCGAAGTAG
>JAQWCB010000034.1 GCA_028707375.1 Bacilli bacterium
CATCAAGAGCCGACCACACGACAGTTTCATCTGTTCCTGCGACGGTGGCATTGATTGTTCCGGTTTTTCCAATTTCATCTAATGACAAGGTCTCAGCATCTAATGATAGGGAAATATCTTGAACAAAGGAACCAGTAACAACGTTTTCACCTTCAACCAACGCAAAAGTAAATAATCCTTTATCATTGGCAGTAAGGACTACATCATTCGCTTTAACTTCTTTAATTGAATATCCTTCATCCGGAGTAACAGTCAAGGTAACAACAGTTCCAATCTCTCCCGATGTGATATCGGCGACAATTGAACCATTTTCTACATTGCTGATGGCTACGGTTCCGGTAAGAACAACATCTGATGTTGTCTCCTCAACACTGGTAACTGGGGAGGTTGATTCTTCAATTACCTGAGATGTTTCTTTTTCACTCGTAGTTGTAGGTGTATTATTACACGCACCTAAACTCGCGGTGATTAGGCAAGAGAACAAAACAACAATAGGCAGTTTAAACTTTTTTCTCATATTTTTTCTCCTTTTGAGAGTAAGCCGACCTATAAAATATATGGTATCGCTTACATTTTCCATTATTACATAACTTTTCTAAAAATAAACAAAATTGTGATAACGACTTAATACTAATTTATCAAATCTTAATTTTTGTATATTTTTTGCTCAGCGTTTTGACAGATATTTGTTTCAATAATTCAATAAAAATTACTTTGTAGTAACTAGGATTGTATTATAAACATGGCGACACGATTGAGGATTATATAGACCGTAATCGCTGCTGCGAACGGCGAGAAGCTGATTGCCCTCTCCATTGTATTTATCTTTTAATACTAACTGAGTTGAGCCGCCTCCATCAAAGTTGACCGCATCGTAGCATCCGAGCAAGCGCATGAATTGAGCTAGTTCCGGGAGATTGACACCATACGAATCACTAGGTACAACATTAGTGAGTTTGGAATTATATCGCAACGCTTCAATAGTTGTCAGTAATACTTTACCATCTGGCATAATTCCGACACAAGTGCGAGGAATATTGCTTACTTGAGCCCCATTAGAATTTTCTGATGTCACTGTTGAACTAATTTTTCCATCCTCAATCAAGGCTTGTCTTCCTCCCATAATTGAAGTATATCCATCCCAGTGCGAGTCCGTGCTTCCAATGGTGATAGCAATCGCATCATCTTTAGCAAGTGATATTTTGTTATCAACATTTGCGATGATATAAAAATAGTTTGCATCGGTGTTTTGAAATTTAATTTCACTTTCCTGACGGTAGGAATCTTCAATTATTCCGTGAAGAAGGATGCCGCTATCATCGGCTTTGCGAATCTTATATACCATTGAATTCTCCATAATTGTGGTTGCTGTGTCCAAACTTTCCAAAATATTTATTCCAGAACGCAAGCGCACGGCATCCTTTGAAATGGTTGGAATGGAAAAGTAGTCCTTCCCATCGTGTGAGCAAAGAATCTTATAGGTGAATTTTGCTTTAATTGTATCTTCAACACTTTGTTTTTTGACGATCGGAGCTATTTGAGCCTTGGTTCCTGATATACCAAATAGCAGTGGCATAGAGCAAGGAATGTCAGCTGCTGGATCAGTATAATCATAACTGCCATTATCATTGTGACCACTCTTTATTATCTTTTGATCTTTGATATATGCATTAACTGAACTGCTTCCTCCAAAGAAATCAGCGTTAGCTCCTGCTATAACTTTGGATTCGTTATGTGCTTCATAATCAGTTATGGAATCGGAAACACAGGCTCGACCTGTGCTGTAGTTAGTATCAATCGATGCTTTCTCCAAATCAATTTTAAGAACATTTGCAATGACCTTGTGACTGTTATTTAGATTAAAGTGATACTTATAATAATCAACTCCGTCTCCAAGCGCGGATGAGCTCTCCTGAATCAACGAATTTTTATCAAGTAAGGTTGGAGTATATTCTGCTAAATCGTTCATCGTCTTTTGATACCCTGGTGCCTCACTTGTAAAAAAAGATGGATAAGGGCTTATTGGATCAATAGAAGTGGTCTCGGAATTTGTGCTTGTAGTCTCTGAAGTCACATCTAGTGAATCAGATTGCGATGTGAAAATAGATGAAGTATCATCGTTAGAAATATTCCCAGAGTCGCATCCTGTTAAAGAAAATAGTAGACAAATAGTTAGAATAAAGGGCTTACATTTTTTCATATTTATTCTCCAATCGCAATTATTATGACACACAAGCGATATAAATCATCGACAAAAGTTAAGAATATCTATACAAATTTTAAGAAGGAAACAAATCTTAAAATATATCAATTGTCACTAATGTTTTTTTCACAGATTAACAATTAAAATGGTTTCATAGAAAGTGGCGAGATTGACGATATACACCAATTTATAAATGTGGATAAGAATGATACTCTTTCATTTATTTACATAATCAATATATTAATTATTGTTTAAATCTATAGATATAATGAGAAAAACGACAGTTACTAATGAAAACGAAGGTAATGATTTTTGAAAGATTATTTGAGAACTTTCACACTATTTTTACCGAAGTCCACATCAATTTTTTTACATCAAAAGAAGGAACCATTCAAGAAATTTATTGAAATTAGTTCATGTACTAGATAGAATATAAAAGTAAACATATTTGTTTGCAGTGTATATATGATCATTTTGGCGGATCACCTATCTAGCCTTGGCCTTATAAAGGACTACACAATGAATTTGAATTTTTTGCAATTTTTTGTTGTACGATTTTGTTAAGGTGGAATGCGATCTCTTATCTATTCCACTTTTTTTCAGGGTGAAAGCTAGTGATACCTCTTACATTTGTGTTGACAGAAATTGAAAGGAATTTTGGATTATGAAAAAAAGTTTAGTTCTTCTTTCTACGGCCCTTATGGTCGGCTCCGTTTTCGGTATGTCTTCCTGCGGTGAAGATGTCGAGTATATCGAAGGTAATGAAGTTGCCTTAGTCACCGATGTCGGTAATATCGATGACCACTCATTCAACCAAGCGACTTGGGAAGGATGCAAAGATTTTTCGTTAGCAAACAATGTTGGTACTACTTACTATCGTCCCGGCGGTGATTCAACCGATGAGCGTGTTACAAGTATTGAGAACGCGATTGATGCAGGTGCAAAGGTTGTTGTTATGCCTGGATATCTATTCAATTCTTCAATTAAACTTGTACAAGATAAATATCCCAATGTTGATTTCTTGGGAATTGATTGCGATAACTCGGATGATGATAATGGATATACCCCTTATGAATTTAAAGATAATGTTACTTCAATCAAATATGAAGAAGACCAAGCTGGATTTTTAGCTGGATATGCAGCCGTGGCAGAAGGCTATCGCAAATTGGGATTCTGTGGTGGAATGGCAGTACCTGCCGTTGTCAAATATGGTCAGGGCTTTATTAAAGGTGCTGATCAAGCTGCTGGTGTTTTGGGATTAGCCGATGGTGCAATAAAAATTGAATATTGGTATTCGGGAACATTTGCTCCTGATTCATCAATTGTTACTAAAGTTGGTGGCTGGTATTCCTCGGGCACTGAAGTAGTTTTCTCTTGTGGTGGTGGAATTTATTCTTCGGTTGTCCAAGCCGCTGAAAATGAAAACTCTACCTTAGGAAATAAGTCTAAGAAAGTAATTGGTGTTGATGTTGATCAGCATAAAGATTCTGATCTTATCATTACTTCCGCAATGAAAAATTTACGTCTCTCTGTTTCGAGTTATCTTACTTCACTTTACGCTAACGATATGACGTGGGGAACAATTGATGGCAAAGAGACAGCAGGTGAAATTGTCACTAAAGGTGTTGATACTGAATCAGTGGGTCTTCCAACAGATTCTGAATCATGGTTGATGGAAAATTTCACAGTTGAAGATTACAATGAACTGTATGCAAAATTAAAGAGTGGTGAAATCAGCGGAGATGTTGATGATACTACTAACCTTTATACCAATCCTACAGCAAAAGTAGTTGTGACTGTTGAGGCTTAATTAAATTAAATAAATAGCTACTGAACTCAATTATGTTTGGTAGCTATTTTATTAATTGCTGTTGGAATGAAGCAATTAATAAGAAAGGTGACTAATGATGGAAGATTATGTCATTGAAATGCGACACATCACAAAGGAATTTCCTGGAATCAAGGCCAATGATGATGTTACTATTCAACTTCGTCGTGGCGAAATCCATGCACTTTTGGGTGAAAATGGTGCCGGTAAATCCACTTTGATGTCTGTCCTTTTTGGCTTATATGTTGCCGACAAAGGCGACATATATAAAGATGGGAAAAAAGTTGAAATAAAAAATCCAAATGATGCTAATCGTCTCGGCATAGGAATGGTGCATCAACACTTTATGTTAGTCGAGTGCTTTACTGGACTTGAAAATATTATCTTGGGGGCTGAGCCAACTGACAAATTAGGCTTTTTACACTCCAAGCGGGTTCGAAGTGAAATAGATGAATTGTGTCGAAAATTCAAGTTTGATGTCGATCTCGACACTAAAGTGTCAGATATGACAGTGGGGATGCAGCAAAAAATAGAAATTTTGAAAATGCTGTATCGCAAGAATAATATTTTGATTTTTGATGAACCTACAGCAGTTTTAACGCCCCAAGAAATTGACAATTTAATGACTTCAATGAAAAAACTAATCAAAGAAGGCTGCTCTATTATTTTTATTTCTCATAAGTTAAAAGAAATTATGGCTGTTGCAGATTGCTGCACAGTTTTGCGCAAGGGAAAATGCATGGGAACTGTTAATATTAAGGATACTAACGTTCATGCACTTTCGCGTATGATGGTTGGAAGAGATGTGCAATTGGTCATTGATAAGAAGGAGGCCAAACCAGGAAAATCTGTTTTGAGCGTCGAGAATTTATCTGTTCATTCGCCAGTTAAGCATAAAGATGTGGTAAAAAATGTCAGTTTTGAGTGCCGTGCGGGTGAGGTTACTTGCATCGCGGGTATCGAAGGAAATGGACAGTCCGAACTTGTTTATGGGATATCGGGATTGATGCCGACATCTCATGGAAATATCATCCTTCACGATGTTGATGAAGCATCTTTAAATAAGAGGCACCACGCCAAGGATGGCGAGGAACATTTTGCAGATTTGGATTTATCAAAATATTCTATTCGCAAACGCAATATGGCCGGAATTTCTCACATTCCTGAAGATCGACACAAATATGGATTAATACTTGACTTCGATTTGAAAACCAATATGGTTCTCCAGCGGTACTTTGAGCCGGAATTTTCCAACCATGGTTGGATTCGTCGAAAAAATATTCGCAAATATTCAGATTCACTTATAAAAAAGTTTGATGTTCGCTCCGGAAAGGGATCAGATTCATTGGTTCGTTCTATGTCGGGAGGAAATCAACAAAAGGCTATTGTCGCGCGCGAAATAGATCGAAATACTAATTTGCTCATTGCTGTTCAACCGACAAGAGGACTCGATGTCGGTGCTATTGAATATATTCACAAGCAAATTATTGCTATGCGCGATGCAGGAAAAGCGGTTCTGCTTGTATCATTTGAATTGGATGAGGTCATGAATCTATCCGATCGTATCCTTGTTATGTATGAAGGCGAAATAGTTGCTGATGTTGACCCCAAGCGTACCAATGTTCAAGAACTTGGATTATATATGTCTGGTGCTAAAAAGATGAATAATATGAAGATCAAGTATTCTCAAATTAATAAGGAGAAAATATTATGATGAATAAATCAGCTATTCCTTCATTGAAAAAAGATAGTATGTGGAAAAGGTTGCGGATGACTCCTTGGTTCATATCATTCTCCTCATCAATTTTCACTATTATTCTCGGCCTGATTGCAGGTTTGATTCTTTTGATTGTGATTAATCCTGCTAAAGCATTTTCGGCTTTTGGCATTTTATTTGTTGGTGGCTTTGACAGTGCGCATTCTATTGCGCAATTCATTTATCTTGCACCGCCGATACTGATGACGGGTCTATCGATTGCCTTTGCTTTCAAAACAGGACTTTTTAATATTGGCACACCAGGACAATTTTTAGCCGGGACTTTCATGGCTCTTGTTGGCGCAATAGTTTGGAATTGTCCATGGTACATCAATATTTTACTTGCGATGATTGGTGGAGCCATCTGGGGATTCATTCCTGGATTGTGCAAGGCATTTTTCAATGTAAATGAGGTACTTTCAGCAATCATGCTAAACTGGATTGCTATCATTATTGTGGATGTTGCTATAAGTAATATTCCTTCAATGATCGATCCTGTATATGCGACTAGAACAGTAAATATTGCCAATGTTAATGCTAGTGGCATAATTCCTGGCTGGGGGTTAGAAAACTTTGATTCGGGGTTAAATATAAGCATTTTTCTTGCTATTATTTTTGCAATTGTTTGCTGGATTATCATAAATAAAACTAATTTCGGCTTTGAATTAAAAGCGTGTGGATCAAATAAATTTGCTTCAAAATATGCTGGAATATCTGATAAAAAGAACATTGTTCTCTCCTTTGTTATCGCCGGTGCCTTGGCGGGAATAGGTGGAGCTTTCCAATATTTAGCTCCAACAGCCACTGGTGGCTATTCACTGCAGATATCAAGTTTGCCCGAGGAAGGTTTTACTGGTATTTCAGTTGGACTGCTAGCGGCGAGCAACCCCATTGGTTGTATCTTTGCGGCATTATTTATTTCCTATCTTGACGTTTCAGGCGAGGCGATTCAGCAGTTGCGTTACGCTCCCGAAAACGTTTCATTTATCATCGGAATCATTGTCTATTTTGCCTCATTTGTGGCACTGGTTAGAATATGGTTGCAAAAAGTATACAAGAAAGAATTATTCCGTTTCATTGGTCAAATGATTGTGAAATTTTGCAAGTGGGTGAAAACTAGATTTCATCGCGGAAAAGTTATTGATGCTGAGGTAGGAGAGGTTTCTTCTTCAACTCAGAAAAAAGTGGATGAAGTCACGCAGAAAAGTGACGATATACATCCACTTGAAAATAAAAAAGAGGAGGAAACTAAGTAATTATGGATTGGGTATTATTTGGAAAGTTTTGTTCTAGTTTTATTGCTTTTGCTATTCCATTGATTTTGGTGGCATATGGCGGTATGTTTTCTGAGCATTCAGGTATCATCAATATTGCTCTTGAGGCCATAATGATAATTGGTGCAATGGTTGGCTCACTGGTGTGCTCAGCCTTTAACGATGCAGTAATTTCTGGCTTTCCTTCGCAGTTAGCAATGTTCATTTGCATTATTTCAGCTGGGTTAGGCGGAGCCATTTTCTCTTTGCTTCTATCCTTTGCTTCTATTAGATTAAAGGCGGATCAAACAATTGCGGGTATAGCTTTGAATACGATTGCTCCAGCCTTGTTTATTATTACCATATGGGCTGTTCAGGGCGAGGCTAATACCAATATATTTTTACCTAGTTGGCGAAGAATATCATTGAGTATGATGGGAATAACTTCGACATCCTTGCCTCCTTTTGTCAATTCGCTTTTGACATATTCTTTGAATTATTTAACTACGATTGTAGCTGTTATTCTTATTCCGTTGGCCGCAGTCATTTTATATAAAACGAGTTTTGGACTCCGTTTGCGTGCTTGCGGTGAACATCCACAGGCAGCAGATTCAGTCGGCATCAACGTGTATAGAATGCGATATGCTGGAGTTACAATTGGCGGTTTCTTAGCAGGTGTTGGTGGCATTGCTTATGTTTTGGTTGTTTCTTCATCATTTGATGGACAGGTTGCTGGATATGGCTTCTTGGCACTGGCAGTTATGATTTTTGGTAATTGGAAACCGGTTAGAATTATTTTAGCCGCTCTCTTCTTCTCACTGTTTACTACTATTTCAAATATGACCAATATTATCGATTGGTTACCGAGTTTTGACAATATTGCCGAGGGAGCAAAATTATATAAACTATTGCCATACCTAGTAACTATTTTTGTCCTAATCTTTACTT
>JAQWCB010000035.1 GCA_028707375.1 Bacilli bacterium
ATACTGGTGAAGATGCCAATGATACCGCCGCAAATTACACGCGAAATTATGAAATCAGCGGTTACAAAGGACTTGATAAAGTCAATTCTGTCTCCTATCTTGCCGATTATGGTGAGACGCTTGAAAGAAGTTCTTCTTCCGAAAGATCAATATACGGTATATCCTTAACGCCAAACTGGGTTGGACACGCCATCGCTGATCTAACTAATGGTTCATCTTGGACCAACGTTATTCAGACCACATCAAGTGCATATAACATTGATGGAAGCGATCAAAATCTTCAGTTCACCGCTGGTCGAACCGTCAACGGAGGAAACCAATTAGGTGTCTATGGTTCTGACTGCTTAAATGTCACGACCGATAAGAATGATCAATCAGTCTTCAACTTTATTTACTAAATTAATTTCATAGAATCAATAATGCAACAAGTCTTGTTTGATCGACAAGGCTTGTTGTAATTTTTAGGAGAAAGCAACAATGTTTAAAAAAATATGGGTCGCAAGTACGTGTCTATCACTTTGCTTAGCTACGCTCGCTTCGGGTGGATTGAAATCGCCATCTGAAGATCGGAGCGAATATACTTCTTTCACCTCGCTCAAAGGATACCAAAACAATGACATCGCTTTGGAACCGGCGAATATTTTCACGATAAATAATAAAGAAGCACTGATAAATTTACCCGAGACCAATTATCCACAAATTGTTGAATTGACCATCGATCAAAATATTGATGTAGTCGATAGCAACAATATAAGGATTGACAGTTTAGAAAATGTTTTCGTCGACTATCTTCAGAATCGGATTTTACCAGCGGTTCGCCTTACGGATGATAGAATTGCCACTAGCTATATCAACTATGTTGAGACCAAGTGCTATATTCCTGATTCATACATCATCACTGATGATTTAAGCGTTTTGCGTCAGTTGTCATCCAATTCCTCAACGGATGATATGAATTTGGTTTTCGATGTGACTAACTTTGATTTAGACGATGAAGAAACTCTCGACAATATTCTTTTTGAGGGCAATAGAGCCAAATCAACCATCTATGTTCTTAACGGGATGGAGAAAAATCTTGTTGCTCACGTCAACTTTTTTCAAAAGCGTTTTAAGACCACTTGGATTCAAACGGATTCAAGTATCACTAACATCGCACGCGCGATTGCTTCCGGTGCTTATGGGTTAATAAGCACCGACTACAAAGCGGCTGAAGATATGCTCTCCAAATTTACCTTAGAGGGAAGAAATCGTCCACAATATGTCGCTGCCCATCGCGGAATAACCGCTGGTTACAATGAAAATTCACTTCCGGCTGTCATGGAGGCTAGCGATATTAATGCCGATTACGTCGAAATTGATTTGCAGATAACAAAAGACAACAAAGTAATAATATGCCACGATTCACAACCATATTACACTTCTGACTGTGAGAACTCTTCCAAGCGTTTCATCAATATGACCTATGATGAAATTTCGCAATTCACTTTGAACGATCAAGATATCAATGCTGGCCAACACTATCCCTTGCTATCACAATTATTTGACGCCACGAAGGATACTGATCTAGTCTACATTCTTGAATTTAAATTTGATGAAGGCTCAGCCGATGCCTTGCTTCGCGATGTGGCTCAGTACGTTGATCCAATCGTTCGCGAATATCATTATCAGAATCGTGTTTTAGGAATTACTTTCTTCAAAGGATTCTATTCTTCTATCGCCAAACACATGCCATATATGCCTACTGCCAATCTTGGTCTGAGCGGTGATTCCGAATATAAAACTTTGAGACAGGTTCCTGATTTAATTCATTTCTTCAAAAAATATAATACTGGAATGGATTACGCATATAATTTAGATATGGTCGACAAGAGATATGACTATGGTTTCCGCGGATATTCAAGCAACGGCTATACTTTTAATGACAAAAAGCACCTTTATCGACCTATGCAAATATGTACCTCAAATGTTGTGGAGACGCTTGCTGATGATGTTAAGCAGTACGCTGGATCCACGTGGATCAATGTCGCTTCAGCTAGTGAAATAAACGATACGATGAATCTTGAATGGATGAATTACGACGGCAAGATTGTTACGCTTCCATCAAAAATTATTATTCTCAATGGCAATAAAGATTCTGATCCATATCTGACCTGCGTAGCAAACTATTACAGCGATATTGATGAATATGGTTTATATTCGCCTATCTTTACCATTTCAAATGCCAGTTTAGGAGGCGATAGTATTAACAATATTCAATATGCTCAACCTCAGGATACTTTGCTTATCGGCGACGATGGAGAAATAATAACTGGCGACAATAGCAACGATACGAGCGCTGAAGAAACTTCATCCAGTGAAAGTACAAGTCAAACTACATCTTCCGACAGCGATAATAACAATGTTAATTATGGATTGTGGATAACAGTAATATCCATTTGTGTAGTCGCCTTAGCAACGGTAGCTGTTGTCATTGTCAGGAAAAGTAAAAAATAGTTAGAAGTTCAGTTATTTTAGTTATTAGTTAGTGACGTTTTTAAATATTAAAGAACAAATTGTTCATATTACTTATAATATAAAAGGAGATAAAAATATGAAAAAAACAGTATTATTAGTCGTTTCTTCAATCGTATGTCTCAGTCTCGCCTCCTGCGGAACAACCACAAGTGCTGATTCAAGTGAATCAACTAGCCCCGTTACTTCTAATCACGAAGTTAACATTACGTTAAATGATTCGCGCCAAGAATTATATACAACCGTCTATGGTCAATATGATAATGGTGTCTTCACTTCATTCGGCGAAGATAAGGATTTTAAATCTTTCTATGAAGCCGTAACCGATTGTTTTTACAATGGTGAGTACGGCTCATATGTCTATGCTAAATCCAACGCTAGTGCGACTCCGCTCTACGTAAAAAGAGCAAGTCATGTAGCTGACTATTCGGACACTACCCCCGCTGACCAATGGTACTGGTACAATTCCGATATGGAAATGGATGGACACTTTGGTTTCATGACAGGTTTTACCGATCTTTATCGCAATCAAAACTATACTTCAATCTACTCGACCAAGGATAATTTTGCTCCGTCATATCAGCCATATAGCATCATTGGTATCGATGACACTTCGGCAAGTACCCCCGCTTGGAATCTTGAACCATATCTCGATTCAAGAGTGGTTTACAATCCATTAGCCTTCTCGGGAATTCAGCAATCAGTTTATACTTTCGACTTAACCAAAGCGAAGATCAGACCATCATATTCCTCGACCCAAAAGGCCTACCCTGAGATTTGTCTCTCGACCACTGATTCCTATAATTCTTCCAAACAGGGATTATTTATGGATACAAATAATGGCAATTGGTATTACTACTATGGCGAATCGCAATCGCAGTCAAAAGTATATCAATACGATTATGATCAAGTCATTATGACTTCTACCTGGGATGAAGCCGAACAAGAATTCACTCCAGACGGTGATGTAACCTTACAGTTGAATACTGTCTGGGATGAAGAAAATGAAATCATCCGCAATGATTTAGATATTTCAATCCTGTCGAATGGACAAACATCGACCTTTGAGCGCAGTTACGAATATGTCAATATGACAGCTTGTGGAACTCATCGAGCCTCGGTTGGCTTGGATTTGATGCCTATCGATGATGAAGAGGATTTAGTACTTCCTGACTTTATGTGTGGAGCTTATTTCAACAATATCGTCATTTCTCAAGCCGAGGGTACTGTAAAAGAAGGACTAACCCCTGTGGAATACACTCAGGATGTCGGTTGCGATGCCGGAACGTATAATTTGCTTAACTCCGCACCGATGAATCCAACCAAGATTGGGACCATCCTAGATGGCAGTGCCAATATCAATTACGATATTTCCACCCCCGACCAAGATGTCTACAATATCTCATATCAGGCAAAGGATTCTTTGAATCCTCGCACTGAGGCCATCAGAGACTGCGAGAGCGAATTGGACGAAATAGCCGACGAAGATACTTCATCCTCGGCTAGTGTCATCATCGCTAAGGCCAGTTATGACAAATTATCTAAACAGCAGCAAAATGTCATCAAGCAAATTGATAAATATTTAAGTCTTCTTGTCCGCGTGGGCATTGAAGAATAAAGGAGTTCACTGTGCATAGAAAATTATTAGCGAAATTTGGTCTATTGGTATTGCTTTTCTCACTCGCTTCCTGCAATGATTCTTCAACAAGCAATCTTCCAACCAGTCAAAGTGAAACAACATCGTTAGTTGATGAAACCTTTTCGCGTACTAATCCTGAGGTCTTCACTTCGCTTCAAGACACTCCCCGAAGTTTAAAAGCTCCCTTTACGATTCTTAAAGCCGATGGAACTTTTTTCAACCAAACCTTGGAAGATTCAAGTTATGACAATATGTATCTTGCAATTCGCACCGCCGGGCAAAATTCCAATACGCGCAATCGCCTTCAGGTACAGGATGCAAACTTTCTACAAATATTTACTTTCCAAAAGGCTTCGCTTTACTTTATGTTTGATGGCGATAGCTATGTCGGAACTTCAAGTTTAACTGATTGTGAAGCCTATGGTGAAACTCATCCAGATTCTTATTCTATCAGTGGCACCGCTTCTGAATACAAACATTTGGGACGAGTTGATATGCCTGGAAGTGTTTCATTTGATGAATCAGAATTGGAGACGAGTTCAGGTTCTTATAACTATATGTTCTCAGATTCTGGCGTAACGCCAGAAGGTGCGCAAAATGGGTTTTCATACGCGACTTGCAATGTGCGATTATCCGAGGCGACTTATAAGCGATCAGAAGATGGAACTGTATGGAACGCTTACATTTTTATCAATTTAGCCGCCAATATTCATTCCGATCTTGGATTGATTGGTACTTATAATTCCAATCGCAATACCATCGATTGGAAAATGACCCGCAATTGCAGTTCTTCGCAGCACACGGCGGGCACTTCATCGGTGGAAAGAGATGCAAAATTCTATGTTTATCAAGACATGATTGTTACCTCTATGGATGTTTACAATCCGACTAGCAAAGAGTACAGCGGTGCTGACGATTTGCATTTTGAGGCGGTAGGGCTATCCGATGGATGGATACTGAATGTAACTAATTTGAATACGAATGAAGTCTTTTCCTTCACTGATCGTCACACCGACAGTCAAGGAAATCCCCTGGTTGAAAATGGTGAAGGTAAAACGCAATACTTCCGCGCTTTGCTCGCCGCTTCCTATTGCCCCGTGGTCGCAAGCGTGTGGAATGCTAACTGCGGTGCGGCCTTAAGAAATGTGACTTATGATCACGTGGAATTGACCCGATATATCGATGACAATATCGAAAGTTATCGTCAGGATGGAGTTCAGCGCTATGAATTTTATCCCGAAACTGAAGTCTTTAACCACGGTTATGCCCAAGGTGCAGACAACGCTAGTTTCGATTATGGTGTCCGCCACGAAAATGGGACTTACAAATCGGGAAATACTTATGCTAAAGGTGATAAGTACATTTCATTTTCGTGCTACTACGATGATTTAGACTAAATATTAAGGAGGATTAGTATGAATAAACGCTTTCTAAAATTGGTGACAACCGCAATAATGGTTGTTCCGCTCTTCGCTATCTCTTCGTGTGGAAATACGATTGACCCCAATCCGGATATCAATGTTGATCTCAATAATAAACCTGATTTATATACATATTTTCCCGCGAGTGGAAAGTCGAATGATTTTTTTAACGACAGCTTTATCACTCAGCAATTGGAAACATTGACGGGCTACAAAGTTACCTATAATCAAACGACTGAGACTGGCGCAGATACCGAAATTGGAAATATGCTTACTGGCAAGGATAAAGTTCATATGATGAAAATTGCTCCAACCTTATTTAACAATTATGTCACCCAGGGCTATTTTACTGACCTAACCGATATCATTGATAAATATGATCCCAATCTAAAGAACCACATCAGTCCCGCGCAGTGGGAATCGGCAACCTACAATGGGAAAATCTACGCTATTCCTGAAGTCGGCACCATTCCGATGTCCAATACCGCAATCGTTTGGAACACTGATCACTTGGCTCAGGTTGGCATTGATAAAGTTCCTTCAACCATTGCGGAATTTTCTGAGGCAACCACGCTTTTACAAAATAAATTTAGTCCATCCAATGTCAATTATCACGCCTTTGGTCTTCCGGGAACACTATCGGAAGGAAATCCAATATGTGCCGCTTTTGACACACCTAAACTTTTCTATGCTGACAGTGAAAATAAAATCGAAAGTATGATTTTTAGCAAGGAAGTTAAGAATTATTTAACTTATATGAACGGACTGAACAACCAGGGCATCATTGCTCGCTCGTGGACAACGGCTTCTCCGACTCAAGTTCTAAGCAATTTTGTTCAAGAGAATGTCAGTTGTGCTGTTATTTCTTATTGGTACGTCGAGCCGTTGAAAGAAATGCTTCTTGCTTCTGATTCTTACGATACTCGCGAAGAAGTCGACAATCTTGTCAAGTGGAATCAATTCCTTTTAGGGGACGGAACACATAACAGTCCGAAGCAAACCAAGGCTAAGATTCGTGCCTCGCAAGGTCCTTCATACTTTTGTACCGTGCCCGTAGCCTGTGCCAAACAAGCCGCCTATGTTGTTGACTGGATCAATACCAAGATGACTGATGAGTGCAGCACGATCGTAACTGCCGGCAAGGAAGGAGTCGATTATGAATACTGCAACGCCGACGACGAAGGTGCTATTAAGCTTGGAGTAAGCGACAAAGATGGTAAAGCTATCTATGCCAAAACGCTCCCAGCCTACTATGAAAACATTAAAGGAATGTCACAATATCAAACTGGATTCAATCAAGACATCTTTGAGAAGTGGTGGCCGTTATCGGAATCCGCTTTTAAGTGTTGGAACGTTCTTGTCACCGATTCCGAGCAGTGGATTCTTAATCCTTTCGCCCTGCATCCCGTCTTACCAAAATACGCTAAAATTGATTTGAAAGCCTCGAATCAAATCGTTACTTCAATGCAACAGATTATTTCGCCTTCAAATTCCAAGTCCGTTGATGAGAATATCGCTACGGCCCAGACCATTTACTCCGGTTTATATTGGAGTGATGAAGTTGCAAATGAGGTCAATACTTGGTATCAATCTTCAATTGCCTAGAAAGGGAAAAATATGTCATCCATGAACGTTTCGATCCGCAAAATAGATCTCCACAAATCAAGTTACTGGTCACGTGTTGGGAGTAAAATCAAGAAATATAAATCAATTTTCTGGTTTTTATTTCCAGCGGCTTTTCTTGCCCTCCTCTTTGGCTATTTGCCACTGATTGGTATATTGATTGCTTTCAAAGGCGATTTTACTCTCGCCATCAATTCACCTATCGATGAATTGTTTCGCGACAATTGGACTTTAGCTCAATTTCAGAAAATATTCCAAGACGTTGGTTTTTCAACCGCCTTGGCAAATACGTTAACGATAAATATCATTAAGCTCTTATTAGTTTTTCCATTCACGATCGTTCTAGCCATTATGCTTTCGGAAGTTAAGAGTACTTTTCTTTCTAAATTGATATTGATTATCCTCTGCTTGCCGAACTTTCTATCGTGGCCTGTCGTCATTGGTATCTGGGAAAATTTTTTCAAAGAGGTCGATGGCGTTGTCAACAATGTCCTGCTTTCGATGAACATCATCGACAGTCCCATCTATTGGTTTGGAAAGGAAGCTCTGTTTAAGCCCTTTGTCATCATCATCGATATGTGGAAAGGAACAGGCTGGAATTCTATCATGTTTTACACGGCCATCATGTCGATTGATAAATCGTATTATAAAGCCGCTACGCTGGATG
>JAQWCB010000036.1 GCA_028707375.1 Bacilli bacterium
AACTTGCAGGTATCAAAAATGTTTACTCTAAGGTCTATGGCTCGCGCACATCAATAAATGTTATTAAAGCGACAGCTGATGGCTTAGGTCAATTAAAAACCAAAAAGGTTGTTGAGCAAGCTCAAGAAGCGAAAAAGGAGGAAAAATAATGAAGTTATCTGAATTAAAAATCCCCGAAGGTTCTAGATCGAACAGCATGCGTGTTGGTCGTGGCCTTGGCTGCGGTAAAGGTAAGACTTCTGGTCGTGGTCAAAAAGGTGCTGGTGCCCGTTCTGGTGCCGCTACTCGTCCTGGCTTCGAAGGTGGTCAAAATCCTTTGTATAGAAGAATCCCTAAGAGAGGATTCAAGAATGTCAATCGTAAAGAATTCGCCGTTATTAACCTTGACCAAATTGAAAAATTAGGTTTAGGTGAGGGTAGCGAAGTCGATTGCGCGCTCTTTATGAAAGATACCAAGAATGGCGTCAAAGTTCTTGGTGATGGCGAAATTAGTGTTAAGCTAACGATTATCGCTGATGCCTTCTCGAAATCAGCTGTTGAAAAGATTGAGAAAGTTGGCGGAACCGCAAAGGTAAGATAGTATGAAAAAGTTGTCAGCAATACTCCACTCCAAAGATGTTTTAAATCGCATATTATTCACATTGGCTATATTCCTTATTTTCCGTATTGGCTCTGCCATTACGGTTCCGGGAGTTCAGGTCAGTGAATCAGCGTTTTCTTCTGGCGATATATTAAGTTTAATGAACTTAATGGGTGGTGGTGCGCTACAGTCTTTTTCATTATTTGCGCTCGGAATTTCACCGTATATTACGTCACAAATTATTATTCAATTACTGCAGACTGATGTCTTACCGACGTTGACTGAACTTTCCAAAGAGGGTGAATCAGGCCGAAAGAGAATCGAAATGACCACGCGTTATTTGACTATTCTTCTCGGTGCTGTTCAAGCTTACGGAGTTATTGTTACTATGCAGAATTCTCAAGGCTTAACTCTTCTTGATGAATCAGCGTGGGGCTACATCAAAATTATTATTTATTTGTTAGCTGGAACCATGCTACTGATGTGGCTTGGTGATCAGATTACTGATAAGGGTATCGGCAATGGTATTTCAATGATTATCTTTGCGGGTATCGTGTCGGGGTTACCCCGTCAAATTATCGGAGCTTTCCAGTTGTACTTAGGCGAAAAAATCTTAACCGATGACGCTTCGCTCATTCTTGAAGGTACTGTGCAATTAGCTGTATATGTGCTTGCCTATTTCTTAATTATCGTCTTGGTTACTTTTGTTGAAAAGTCCCAGCGAAAATTACCGGTATCGCACTCGGCTTCAAGTGCTTCGCTATCTTCGACAACTGCTCAGTCTAACTTCTTACCACTGAAGATTAACTCTTCCTCGGTTATTCCTGTCATCTTTGCTTCGAGTTTATTGATGGCACCATCGATCTTAGTCAGTTTCATTGCCGGGAGCAATCCACCGCACTGGGCTGAAACGATGATCAATGTCTTCAATTATCAAGCTTTGACGGAGATGCCTGGATATGGCGGTTCGGTGTGGTACATGCCGTGGGGACTAATTATTTATCTCTTACTGATAATCTTCTTCTCATTCTTCTATGCTAACCTTCAGGTTAATCCCGAGAAGATTGCGACGAATTTCCAGGAATCAGGTACCTATATTACTGGTCTTAGACCCGGAATGGAAACACAGAAGTACATCTCTAAAGTTCTTAATCGCATTACTTTCCTAGGCGCGATGGCTCTATCTGCTATTGCTGCTCTACCTGTTGTTTTGTCGCTGACCAAAGTCGTTCCGCAATCGCTGGCTTTAGGTGGGACCGGAATGATTATCGTTGTTGGTGTTGCGATTGAAATCAATAGCCAGATCGAAGGATTGCTGGCGGGTAAAGACTATGAGAAAGGTGGTAATAGATAGTTATGAATAAGCAAAAATTGAATATTATTCTTATGGGTCCTCCGGGTGCGGGCAAAGGCACGCAGTCGGAACTCATTGTTAAAAAATATGGTATTAAGCACATATCGACAGGGGATATGTTTCGGGAAGCGATTTCCAACAAGACTCCTGTCGGTCTTCAGGCTGAAGACTACATCACCAAGGGACTTTTAGTCCCCGATGCTGTCGTCATCGCTTTAGTTAAAGAGAGGCTTTCAAAAGATGATTGCGCACACGGATATCTCCTTGATGGATTTCCACGCACGATTGCTCAGGCGGAGGCTTTGGAAAAACTAAGCATAGAGATTGGGCGACCTCTCAATAAGGTCATCAACATCAATGTCGATGCGGAAGTGCTTATTAAACGAATCGTTGCACGTCGGGTTTGTCCTAAGTGTGGAGCAAGTTACAACCTTGATTTCAAAAAACCTTCGAAAGATGGTATTTGTGACAATTGCGGTACGGAACTTATCCAGCGAAAGGATGACACGCGCGAAAGCTTCTCAACGAGACTTGAGGCCTACAATCAGTCAACTAAACCTTTAATTGATTTTTATCAAAAGAAGGGTATCTTGACTAATGTTGATGGACTTCAGGATATTGATGGAGTATTTGCGGAGGTTTCTTCCGCGATAGAAGGCAAATAATGATTATTATTAAAAGCGATTTCGAAATTAAGAAAATGCAAGAGGCTGGCGCTTTACTCGGCGAAGTCTTCGATTTATTGGCTAAGGATATCAAGCCAGGGGTAACAACCGCTGCTCTTGATAAACTCGCTGAAAAATACTTGCACCAAAGAGGTTGTGTCCCCTCGTTTAAAGGATACGGAGATTTTCCAGGCTCGATCTGTGCCTCTGTTAATGAGTGTCTAATTCACGGTATCCCCTCTAAGAAAAAAGTTCTTAAGGAAGGTGATATCATTTCGATAGACATGGGGAATATCTACCACGGTTATCAAGGTGATGCCGCTCGAACCTTCGCGGTTGGAAATATATCACCAGAAGCGCAACGCTTAATTGAGTGTACTGAAAAGTGTTTCTATGAAGCCTTTAAAGTTGCAAAACCTGGCGTGCACTTATCCGACTTGTCCTATCAAATTTCTCGCGTAGCAGCCGAATATGGCTATACTACAACCAAGGAGTATGGTGGACATGGAATCGGACGCGAGATGCATGAAGATCCATTCATCTATAATTATGGGACACCGGGACACGGACCTCTATTGAGAAAAGGAATGTGTATTGCGGTGGAGCCGATGATTCATCAAGGGGCTGAGGATATCACTCAGTTAGATGATGGTTGGGGTGTGGTCTCTTCTGATGGCAAATTAACATGTCATTATGAAAATACTATTTATATCGATGATGAAGGTGCGAAGATCACTACCATCGATAAAAATGTGAAAGGACACATACTAAATGTCGAGAGATAATTTCATTGTCGTCGAAGCGGTTGTCGTTGATGCATTGCCAAAGACAACCTTTAATGTGAAGTTAGAAAATGGAACAGTAATCAGGGCTACCGTTTCCGGTAAAATGCGCATGCACAAGATCCGTATTTTACCGGGTGATCATGTTACTGTTGAGCTCTCTCCTTATGACTTAACACGGGGCCGTATTACGTATCGTAAAAAATAAAAGTAACTGATATTAGGAGGTACTTATTATGAAAGTTAGACCATCAGTAAAACCAATCTGCGACAAGTGCAGAGTTATTAAAAGAAAGGGCCGAGTCATGGTAATTTGCTCAAATCCCAAACACAAGCAAAGACAAGGCTAACAGGAGGAAGGTTAAATAAATGGCAAGAATTGCAGGAATTGATATTCCTAATCAAAAAGTAGTTTTATACGCATTGACATACATTCACGGTGTGGGCGTATATACTGCGAAGAAAATTTGTGAAGACGCAAAGGTTGACGAAACAAAGAGAGTAAAAGATCTCTCCGAAGCTGAATTGACAGCCATAAGAAATCAATTGGCAAATGGTAAATATAAAGTTGAGGGTGATCTTCGACGCGACACTCGCTTGAATATTAAACGTTTGATGGAAATTGGTTGCTATCGTGGCATAAGACATAGAAAAAATCTCCCGTGCCGTGGGCAGCACACTAAAAATAATGCGCGCACATGTAAGGGACCTAAGAAGACTGTTGCTAACAAAAAGGCAGCGGGTATTTAAGGAGAATATGAGAAATGGCAAATAAAAATAATAAAGGCTCAAGGAAAATTGGCCGCAGTAAGAAACCTAAGCTTAATTTTACCAAGGGTGTTGCTCACATCCACTCTTCATTTAATAATACAATCATTTCAATAACTGATCCAGAAGGAAAGGTTATCGCTTGGGCATCAGCTGGAACCATTGGTTATACCGGTTCAAAAAAGTCGACACCCTTTGCTGCTCAGCTCGCTGGACAAAATGTTGCTAAGGCATGTATTGAACGTGGACTTAAAGCTGTTGATGTAGTTGTTAAGGGACCTGGTACAGGTCGTGAGTCTGCTTTGAGAGCTCTTCAAGCCACGGGCTTGCAAATTCTTTCAATCGCTGATGCGACACCTGTTCCGCACAATGGTTGCCGTCCGCCTAAACGTCCTAGAGGTTAATAAATTAAGGAGGAAAGTAAATGAAAGCTTTTCAAAATATTGAATTCGTTGAAAATGATTACGATTCTACTAAAAATTATGGAAAATTTGTCTTAGCTCCTCTTGAGAGAGGTTTTGGTATTACCATCGGTAACGCCATGCGGAGAGTACTTATTTCATCTATTCCCGGAGCTTCCGTTTTTGCAATTGAAGTAGAAGGTGCGCGCCACGAATTCTCAGCTCTTGAAGGAGTTGTTGAAGATGTTACCGCCATCGTATTAAATTTAAAGGGACTCGTTCTAAAAATCGATTCGGAAGATGAGAAGTCAGTTCGAGTTATGTCAATCAATGTCAAAGGCCCTGCTACGGTAACGGCTGCGGATATTGATGTACCGAGTGATGTGGAAGTTGTCAATCCTGAACTTGTTATCGCTCACGTGGCTGAAGGGGGTCAACTCAATATGACTCTTCAGGCCAACAAAGGAAGAGGATATTTAACCAATGAGCAGAATAAGCAAGCCATTGAAAATTATTCAATCGGCGTTATTCCTGTCGATTCTAATTATTCTCCGATTATCAAAGTAAATTATACAACTGAGCCCACTCGTGTTGAGGATAACACCAACTATGATAAACTTATTCTCGAGGTTTGGACCAATGGGGCAATTACTCCCCACGATGGAGTCGCTCTTGCCGCCAAGATCTTAATTGATCATTTGGAGAAGTTTGTAAATATTTCAGAATCGGCTAAAGATGTTGTAGTCTTTAACGCTGAAGTTGAAAAACCTAAGGACAAATATGAAGATATGAGCATTGAAGAACTCGATTTCTCCGTGCGTTCATACAACTGTTTGAAGAGAGCTGCAATTACAACTGTTAGTGAATTATGCAATAAGACGGAAGAAGAAATGATGAAGGTCAGAAATCTTGGTAAGAAATCACTAAAAGAAGTTAAAGACAAGCTTGCTGAGCTTGGCTTGAGCTTCCGTCAAAATTAAGGAGATAGAAAATGAAAACTCAAGGTCGTAAGAATGTACATGGCAAAGGTGGAGTTCGCTTCAAGGCTGCCTATACTACTTCAAAAGATAAAGCGATGCTTCGCAATGTTGTCACTCAGCTTATCGTTTCAGAGAAAGTTGTGGTAACAGCTAAGGTTGCTAGCCAAATTTCTCCTTTGGCCGATCGACTAGTTACATATTCCAAAAAGGGAGATGTAGCGGCTAGAAGAGAAGCAAATAAATATGTTCGTCGTTTCTTTGTCGACAAGGAACAAAAGCAGACCGCTTTACAAAAATTATTTGATGAAATCGGTCCTCGCTACAAAGATCGCAATGGTGGTTACACTCGTGTTCTCAAAGTTGAGAATCGTCGCGGTGACAATGCCCCTATGTGCTTAGTTGCTTTTGTTAAATAAGATATTTATTTAGATCAATAATAAAAAGTCAGATTTAATTTCTTATTAAGATTGAATCTGACTTTTTTAATGGCAAATTAGTTAAAATAAAAACCAGGGTTTTTCCCTGGTTTAAGCGCATTATGGTGCCGCATGGTCGAATCGAACGGCCGTCGGAGGTTTACGATACCTCTGTTCTACCACTGAACTAAGGCGGCGGCTTATTTACTATACTAAATAAATGATTGATTGTAAATATCTAGCACTTATTATTTCTTTTCAATAGGTGATTTCGAATAAATAATAAAAGCGATTTATAAATCATTAGTAGAAAAATTTTGATTAATGTGAAAAAAACAAAAAATTATTTGATGCACTTTTGCAGAAAGTATTCAGATTTCTCGATGTAGGCTTTTTCATCATAGATAAAACTCATTCCGTGACAGGCCGGCTGAACAACTAATTTATCTTTATAAACATCCTTATTTGTCAAGGCTTGATAGTTCCTTTCTAAAAATTTGAAGGGAACATAAGTATCGCTTCCTCCGTGAATAAATAGCATGGGTGTTTTAGATCTATTAAGCATGACAGTAGGAGAATCCTTAGTAAAAGAAATATGAAAGAAAAGTTTGGCGGCAACGCTGAGCGATGATAATAAAAAATCAGGAATGGTTCGCTTTTCGATATTGGCAATATAGTTTACTTGCTCTTTGATTGAAGAATACCCACAGTCTTCAATTGCGCATTTAACATTTCTAGGCAATGATTTCATGCCGCAGTCCATCATCACTGTCGCGGCTCCCATCGAATGACCAAATAAGCATATCTGAGCCTGGCTGTCACTGGAAATAATAAAATTGCACCACTTGATAATATCGAACTTCTCGTTATATCCCATGCTCATATACTTGCCTTCGGATTTATTCTGTGCTCTTTGATCAATAAATAGTATATTGTAGCCTAAATCCTCATAGTAGTGCTTGCAGGGAATTGATAGCTCCTTCCAATACCCATTGTAGCCATGAACAGCGATGATATACTTATTGCTTGCGACTTTGTTCATATAAAGATAGCCGACCAATTTTAATTTATCAAAAGAGACAATGCTCACTTCGGTATGACTTGTGTTTTTCAACCAAACTTGCTCATATCTTTGCTGGTGTGTCTTGTCAGGGGAAACAGCGGGACTATGTTCCTTATCTCTTTCTCTATTTGGTGTTAGCATAATTTTCACAACTTTGTATCCAAATATTAAATATATGACAAATAGAACGACAATTAAAATTAATAGTGATAGTAATATGATTTGATATAGTTGCATTTCATCTCTCCTTTTGCATCTTTAAAATTGGGCGAAGCTTTCTAATCTTGACTTTTTCTTCATTACTTATTCTATAGGAATCAGTACATTTTGACAATGCGGCGGAGATGAGTGGATAGGAAAAATTAGATGTTCTGAAAAAGTTAAAAACCAAGCGTGGCTGATAGATATACATGACTGACATTACCCAGGCTTGAGCCATAATTAGGGTATGTTTGTTCGTGTCAGAAAAAAGATCAACAATTCTTTGACAATTATCTATATCAGTTAAATCCGATTTAAGAAATCCAACATATCCTAAACGTTTGACAAATATGTTCTCAGATTTTAGATAGCGTTGAGCCTGCTGATAATAGAAATCAAAGTCAATGGGTTTCTTAAAATATGTAATTAAATTATCGACGCGATACCAAGAATCAAGAGTGTCTAAGAAGGGTTCAATATCTTTAAGTTGTTTTTGAAAATCTCGATGGTCTCTGGACAATACAACATGGAAATAAACAAAAT
>JAQWCB010000037.1 GCA_028707375.1 Bacilli bacterium
GCTTCGAGACCAAAACAACGAAATCCGGATTACCAACTAATGAATATGCTATTACAATCATGAGAATTCCGAATGGAATTATAGGGGATTTTTTTCTTTTCAAACAGTTTAATCTGAAATTATCTATCTTTTTTTCAGTTTGAAAGAGGGTCTATAATGAATTTTGTTGATGCTTGCTTTTTGTGATGTTTTCCTATCGTTTATTGCTTTCTATCGGTTTTATTTGGAGGTTCATTTTGTAAGTCGGGGACTTCAAAAACACGTAGGATGAAAACTTATTTGTCTTCATCCTACATAAAGCCTATTTGAAATAGTTTATTAATTATATCCCGGGTTTTGTTCCAATAAAGCATCTTTGTTTGCTTCAATTACGGACAATGGTATAGGTAACAATTCATAATATTCTTGCATACCAATACCGTCTCCGGTTTTATTTGTCGCTGATTCGACATAATAAGGATTGTATTTTATTACCCTTTCGTACAGCTTTCCTACACGAGCTAACGTCAATCTTCTTTTTTCTTCAACACCAAACTCACGCATTCGTTCATCCAAGATATAATCTAAGTTCACATCGGCAGCAGCAACTGGGCTGGCATTCGAACGTGCTCTTACCACATTGATATCTACCGCAGCACTTGCCGTATTATTCAACTTCAAATAAGCTTCAGCTCTTAGTAAATAAGTCTCAGCTAAGCGGAACATATATTGATCTTGAAAAGTTCCACCAGCAGTGCTTTTAAGTGTATAGGAATCTTTATCTTGATATAAAGCTTCTGGATGATTAAAGAGAGAAGTCACTTTAGATTGATACCCTGCAAAATAACGGTTAGGTATTTCTCTTGCTCTGTAATTATTGCTGTTTGTAGTGGTTCCATCTGTTACGATCTCAGTAGAAGGAGGATTCATTACATCCATTACATCACCATAAATAGATCCGTAATTTTGCTTGAAACTTAAATTATTAACCGGGACTTTGCGAATAAAATTATAGTTTGAATTGCGAATGTCGTTATCCCAATCCGAAGAATTCTCTGTTCCTCCATTTTCGGTCTTCCATCCCCAAATGGTATTGTGAAAATGCTTAGTAGCGATAGCGGCGCCAATACCTCGTCCTCCGGTCCAATCTCCTATTGGCCAAATATAGGGACTTAATTCTACGCCATTATGCATAATTCCAAAATGCTGAAACTGTGGAGAGCATTTTCTCTCAAGCAGATAATTGTCAACAGGGTCTTCCCAGAAAGATTTATTTGTAACAACTCCACCTCCTGTAACATCCACTTCGAATTGAATAACCCAAATGCCTTCTGTATTCCCAGAGGTTCTGTTTTGATTATTCATTTGGAATAAATCCCAATATACGTCAGCGTCTGTATAATTTGTTCTCGTACCAAAACGATTCCGCATTAAATCTACTTTTGTGCTATTAATTACTTCGGTTGCTGCATCAACAGCTTCTTGGTTCTGTCCATTTGCGAGATATAATTCTGAGAGTAAGTGATAAGCAGCAAGATTGCTGATTTCTCCATTTTTTACTTCATCAATTTCAGGTAGATTTTCTGCTGCGAATTTTACGTCCTCAATAGCAAATTCAAGAACGCTTTCACGTGTATCCCTTACATAATCAGTTTTTGGAGAAGTAACCTCTGTATCTACAATAGGAACCCCTCCGTACAAATAAACCAAAGTGCGATATGCAAGTCCTCTAAAAAAACGAGCTTTTGCAATATAACTATTATGACTGCTTTCCGGAATATCCGAAGTTGGTAAACGATTTATTACAGTATTAGCCTGAGCGCATAGTTTATATAATCCTTCCCAGTGCGCTTTTGCGATATTTCCACTTACAGAATAATCAGACATAAGAGAGGCATCTTTATTATCTGAACGATCCCATACAATATCTGTAACGTAAATGTAGTCGAAACACCGATCTCCACGAGTGAAAAATTCTAGACGAGTAAGATAATAGAGTTCATTAATGGCTGCATCAAAATCTGTTACTGTAATATATGAATTTTCGGCGCCCATAGTATCCAGCGGGTTTTCTTTAAGGAAATTGTCTTCATCGCATGCGTTAAAGAATAAAGCAAGTAATGTTGCAATAAATATATACTTTTTCATTATATCTAATTAATTAAAATGATACATTTAAACCAAAAGTAAAGCTTCTCATGACAGGTCTACTATCAAAATTACTTCCAAGAGTACTATCTGTAAAATCAGAATAATCAATGCTTTCCGGTTCAGGATCCCAACCATGCCAATCTGTAAAGGTTAATAGATTTTTCCCGTTAATATAAAAGCTTGCGTTGTCAATGCCAAGCTGAGTTATCCATTTCTTGGGAAGATTATAAGTAAGGGTTACTTCTTGCAAACGGACGAAGCTTCTGCTTTCATATCTTATTATATCTAAAGGACTCGTGGAGAGTGCATGAGAATATATTCCACCAGAATTACTTGGAGACCAGAACAGTTTTGCTTTCTCATATAGAGAATTTGAACGAGCTTCGGTATCGTTGGGGGTTCTTGATGCTGTATTTTCTCCGAGATAACCATTACTTCCACCTTGCGCAGAGTTGATAAAGAAACTCAATGAAAAGTCTTTATAAGTAAATTTATTTAATATACCAAACCGATATTTAGGATCTGCATTCCCTATTACTGTACGGTCAGCTTCTGTTATCTTTTCATTATCATCCATATTCTTTACTTTGTAGTGACCTGCTTGAAATCCTGTAGGAATATTGGTGTCGTCAATCTGATAAATGCCTTCAATTTTATAGCCGTAAATGGCTGTTATAGGTTGACCAACAAATAAATTACTGGCAATCAGATCGTCTTCTTTTCCGTCCCCATCATTATCGCCTATTAATGAAAGAATTTTATTTTTGTTCGAGGAGATGTTAAAAGTAGTACTCCATTCAAAATCTTTGCTTACAATATTGCGAGAAGAGATGGAAAATTCGATACCCTTATTCTCAACCTTTCCTACATTGGATGCGATAGACGTAAAGCCTGTAACAGATGGTATAGTTACATCATAGAGCAAATCTCGAGTTACCGTACGATAAAGTTCTAAAGCACCATTTATTCGACTTTTGAATAGCGCAAAATCCAATCCAAGGTTAATACCACCTGTTTTTTCCCATTTCAAGTCGTTATTTCCAAGAGTAGTTAATTCTTGTCTGAGAGCACCTGTTGATTCATCTCCGTAGAGATATCCTATTTCTGAATCAACTTGCGCTAGTGATTTATAGCGGCTGGTTAGATTTCCGCTGACCCCATATCCTGCACGGAGTTTTAATTGATCCACCCAACTGATATCGAAGAAAGGTTCTTCAAATAAAAGCCATCCTAATGATACAGAGGGGAATAATGCGAATTTGTTGTTTGCGGAAAATCCGGAAAATCCGTCTCGTCTTAATGTTGCAGTAAGTAAATATCTGTTGTCGTATTTGTAACTCGCTCGAATCATTTGATAGAGAAGAGCTTCATCCCATGCATCTGAGCTAGTATATTGATTTGTTCCCTGTTCGAGGCTATTGTAGCCTAAAGTCATACGCGAAAAGGTATTAGCCGTTGCATCTGTATACGATTCTTTACGTTCTATGGCTCCATATACAAACGTTCCATTTATATCGTGATCTCCAAATATGTTGCTGTAAGTTAATATGTTATCGATTGAATAGTCGTAATAGGATCTGTGACGTTTATAAGCTTCACCGCTTAAGGAACTCCCATAAGGGTTTGAACGAAAATTTTCATTGATACGATAGTTCTGCCCTAAGTTAATACGGAAAGTCAATCCCTTCAAAGGTAATTGTATTTCTGAATAAATATTGGCAAAGAAAGAATTATTACGGTCACGATCATCTACATCAGAACCCATTAATGGGTTAGAACGATTCGTTTCCATTGGCAGAGGATTAAGCGAACCATCTTCGTTATATGGAGTAGCCATAGGATTCATTGAAAGAAGTGTCCATAATGTCGGTTCAGCTCCGTCATAATTCATAAAAGAACCGAAAGCTTGTACTCCTAATTTCCACCATTTACGAACTTCGGTGTCAAGATTTAAACGAATGCTGTGACGTTTGAAATCATCATTAAGAAGAAAGTTTTTTTGTTGGGTGTTCCCATAGGAAAAAAGATATGATGTTTTTTCAGTTCCTCCCATGATACTTATCTGGTTTTCTAGAATAGAACCTTGTCGAGTCGCCGTATCCCACCAATCGAAATCCGTATCTACAGGGTTACCATACTCATCAGTTTGATAGCTGTCTGGTAATTTTGACCCTACATTAAAGTTCGAATTGAGAGTTGTATAACCTGATTCTTGCGTATATGCCTCATTATAATAGATGCTTTTGACATTGTTAAGGTATTGTTCACGATTCATCATCTTATAGTTTTTTGTGGGGTTCTGCAGGCTATATGATGATGTGAAAGTGATTTTAGCTTTTCCCACTTTCCCTTTTTTTGATGTAATCATCATCACTCCATTTGCGGCTTGCGCGCCATAAACTGCTGTCGCACTTGCATCTTTTAAAATATCGACTGATTCGATATCGCTAGGATTTATTGATGAAATATTACCGTTGAAAATTACTCCATCTAAAACTATAAGGATGTCTGAATTTCCCGAAATGGTGTTTCTTCCTCTAATAGTTATAGAAGGAGTTGAGCCAGCCGAAGTAACTTGTCCTATATTTAACCCAGGAACAGTCCCTTGTAAAGATTGCATTAGGTTCGTATTTGGAGATTTTTCAAAATCTTTAAGATTCGCACTCATAACAGCTCCTGTTAAATCTGATTTTTTCATTGTTCCATATCCAATAACAACGAGTTCGTCAATCATTTTTACGTCTTCTAACAACGTAATTTGAATATGGCTTTTGTTTCCAACGGTTATTTCTTGAGAAATAAAGCCAATATACGAAATTTGTAATATGGCATTATCAGAAACAGCCAGTGAAAAATTCCCTTTAAAATCAGTAATAATACCGTTTGAGGTTCCCTTTTCTATAATATTCGCTCCAATAACAGCGTCACCATATTGGTCAACGGCTTTTCCGCTGATTATCTTTTTTGTTTGCTGAGGATGAACTTGAATTAAGGGAGGATGGGTTATATCCTTTCGTCTACTGATTTGCACATAGCGGTCGTTAATTTTGTATTCGTATGTGGGTGGGAGAATCTGGTCAAGGACTTCTGTGATATCTGCATCTTTTGATTTGATACTGACTTTTGTAGAGGTATTGACCTGATCATTATTATAAAAAAATTCGAATTCGCTTTGTTGCCGGATGGCGTCAAAGACTTTTTCCAGTTCTACATTGTTGAGATTTAAATTTAAGGTGGTAGCTTGAGAGTAAGTCAATCCTGCCCACATCATGTTGGTCCCTAACAACAAACATACAAATACTAATTTGATCATGCGCAAAAACTTTCTGAAATTCCAGAATGGAATTTCTTGTTTGGGTTTCTTTTTTTTCATAATTTTGAAAAAGATTTAAAATGAATAATTATTAACACTGAACTTTTGAAAGAAAATTATTTGTTTAAATCTATAAGGCTGTCTGAAGGGCCTAAAATCAGACAGCCTTTTTATTTATACAAGATGATTTTATTTCCTTCGTTTTTATATTTTATTTCAGTAACAGATCGTATTTGATTAAGTAAAAAATCTAATGAACGTGATTTCTCCGCACTTCCTGTAAAACGCATTTTCCTAATATCCTGATTTTCATAAATAATGGTAAAGTCATACCATTTTGTTAATTGATCGAAAATCTCTGTTAATGGCTGATTTCGGAAAATAAATTCACCTTTGATCCAGGCGGTATAAAGATCTGGATTCACTTTTTGGATCGATATCTTGTGGGTGGATTTGTCTAAACAGAGATTATTTTCTGGTGTTAATAAAATGGGTTCTGGGTTACCTGGTAGATGGACTTGAATACTACCCTTTACTAATGTCGTGTTGATTAAAGGATTTGTTTCATACGCATTAACATTGAACGATGTACCAAGAACTTCTATCGACATATTAGTTGTTTTAATAATAAATGGTTTAGTCCCTTTTTTTACTTCAAAATAAGCTTCACCCGAGAGTTCGACCTGACGTGCTTTTCCTTCAAAAGAAGATGGGAAGATTAATTGAGTCTCTGAATTTAGATATACTTTAGAACTATCAGCTAGTATGAGTTCATATTCACCTCCTTTTGGAACATAAATAGTCTGTTCTTCAATGGTCTTTTGTGTTCGTTTAGTTTTCTGTATTTGTTTATCTTTCTGAAAGCTAATAACGCCTTTACTTTCGTTTGTAATAATAGTTCCGTCCTTTTTTTTCACCTCAAAGGATTGAGAGAGGTCTATTGTTTCTCCTCCCTCAGAAAGTAGAAACGCTTTTTTTGTCCCGGGATTAAAAAATGTTTTTTCAGTTAAAACAGGTGTCTCTTTATCTTGTGAAGTGAAATAAAAACCGGTCAATCCCACAAGTATAACAGCGACAAAAGAGACAGCATACTTAAAGCAATTGAGTTGATAAAAATGAACTCTGTTTTTGGAATCCAAACTGAGTTTATCACAAATGTTGTGAAAGATTTTATCTTTGTCGAACAATCTATCTTTATATTCTTTCTCTTTCAGCTCATGGTAGAGTTTTTTGTGATCTGGGTGTTCTCCTAACCAACATTGAAATTCTGAGTCATCTTCAGAAATCTCACTGCTTAAGACTTTCAGTAATAGCTCCCACTGATCAAATTTATTGTTGTTTATCGTTAACATTCTTTTTTTTGTTTGTATTATAACACATTCGGTAAAAAAAAGTATTATTCCCTTCCTAATTATTTATCCGATTTTTTCTTTTAATATCCGATAAGCTTTTGAAACCTGCACTTTAACCGTATTAACGGATATACCTAACTGTTGGGCAACTTCTACATATTTTTTCTTTTCTAAGGTGACCAACACAAATATTTTTTTACATCGATCGGGTAATTCGTCAATCGCTTTGAGCAGAAGTCTTTTCAACTCTTTAATATCTTCGTCATCTACTTTTTCATCAATTAAATCTATAGTGATTTTATGCCCATAAATAAATCGTTCATTATCACGAAGATGGTTTAAAGATGCATTATAAATAGAACGATAAGCATATGCCTTAAAACAGTCGAAAGGGAGTGTTTCTCTTTTCTCCCAACAGTGTATGAAAAAATCTTGTACAATATCTTCTGAGGCTAAAGAGTTTTGAGTTATTTTATAAGCCCAAACGAAAAGTCGGCTACTATATAAATAAAACAGCCTTTTAAAAGCCTTTTCATCACTGGCTTTTATTCTTTTAACAAGTCTCTCTTCTTCGTTTTCCATGGTCTTTTCTGATATATCTTCGATTTATAAACACAAAACTTTAAAAATAGTATTATCTGTTTTCTTTTTTTAACATTCATTACTTATTAAGTATGTAATTCAGGCTGTTCAACCGGACACCTGTTTTTTATTGACGTACACAGTCAACGAAAAATTATTCGAGGAAATCTTCAACAATATAATCCTTATTTTTGAAAGATTGATGCGCGTTTTTGAAATCTTCAATGTGTTTAGTATTATGACACTTGGATGGATAAAAACAAATTGGTCGGTGATCCGGGAGGAAACTTTAGGCGTATTGCTTTATTTTTGTACATTTGCGTTTTATCGACAGGGAAAAAAATGAAACAATATTTGTCGTTGCTTGACC
>JAQWCB010000038.1:0-6345 GCA_028707375.1 Bacilli bacterium
TTCTTTACTAATAAAAATGGGAATACCCTTATCAAGAAATTTGAAGGTGTATTGGCTAATAATCCAATGGTCAAGAATCTGGATGCCGTAGTTGGTTTCCTGCGTTCTTCCGGCTATTTTGAATTGCATCCCTTTTTAAAAGGCATTGATAAAGTCAGAGTATTGATAGGCATTGATGTTGATAAGTTTATAGCCGATGCAGCAAACCGAGGACAGCTTTTCTTTGGAGATCCAGAAGGCACCAGAGAAGAATACTTGGCACAATATAAACATGATATAGAAAACTCCCCATATTTAAAAGAAGTAGAAGATGGCATTCTACAAATGTTGCAGGATATTACCGATGGAAAACTGGAATTGCGTGCACACCCCAGTAAGAAAATTCATGCTAAAATTTATATCATCTACCCTCAAGGGTTCAATGAAGACACACTGAATGCTGCTGTAATAACAGGTTCTAGTAATCTGTCAAGCAATGGTTTGGGCACTTCAGTTGACAAACAATACGAATTCAATGTCTTGCTCCACGAAAATGAAGATGTAAAATTTGCTATGGATGAATTCAATGAGCTATGGGAAGAAGCAAAGGACTGTCCGATTACGGCTCAAGACATTCAAACTACAAATAATATGACTTATCTGAAAGGAGATGTCACCCCCTACGATTTATACATCAAAATGCTAATGGAGTACTTTGGTGACCGCGTAAAAAATGAAGATGCCGAAGATCCATATGAAATGCCCGAAGGATATGACAAATACGACTATCAAATTGATGCTGTAAACGATGGTTACGAAAAGTTGCTGAAATATGATGGCTTTTTCTTGGCTGATGTGGTCGGATTAGGCAAAACTATTATTGCTACGATGATTGCTAAGAAGTTCTTAATTGAGAATGGCCGAGAGAATACTAAGATTCTGGTTGTTTATCCTCCTGCTGTAGAACAGAACTGGAAAACTACCTTCAAGGACTTTAGTATCGACAAATACACCAGATTCATCAGCAATGGCAGTTTGGACAAGATTCTTGATGATGAGAATTACAACTATTGGAATGCCGATGAATATGACTTGGTGTTGGTTGATGAAGCCCATAAGTTCCGGAACCATACAAGTGGTTCTTTTGGAAATTTGCAAGAAATTTGCAAGATGCCACGATTGGAAACGGGTAATATAGATGGATACAAGAAAAAAGTGATTCTTATCTCTGCAACTCCGATGAACAATACCCCTATGGATATATATAATGAGTTATTGCTGTTTCAGGACCCGCGTCGTTGTACTATTGACGGCTGTACCAACCTGACTTCTTTCTTTGGTCGTTTAGATAAAGAGTTCAAGGCCTTGAGGAGAAATCCGGATTATGATCTAAATGAATATAAGCATTTAGCAGAACAGGTACGCAGAAAGATCATTAAGCCAGTAACGGTGCGCCGTACCCGTTCTGACATAGAAAGCGTACCCCGCTATAACAAGGATATCAATGGATTTCCAAAAGTGGAACATCCAAATGAAGAACGTTATGAACTGAATGATCATCTGGCTGATTTGTTTGAGAAGTCAATGGCTCATCTTATAGGTGATGTCAGCTATGCTCGCTATCAAGCTATCGCAGGTTTGAAGCCTGAAATATCCGATGGCCTTTATGATAATGTAGAGTTGGTTTCTAAATCATTGGCCAATATTCGTAAGACGGGATTGGTGAAAAGACTTGAAAGCAGTTTCTATGCTTTCAAGGTTTCCCTAAAGAGATTTAGCGATGCCAATAAAAACATGATTAACATGTTTGCCAATGGTAAGGTGTTCATTGCACCAGATATGGACATCAATCACCTGTATGAACTTGGCATGACAGACGACGAGATTGAGGAATGGCTAAACCAAAAATCAGAAGACAATCCGAAGAATGCGGTGTTCAAACCAGAAGACTTTAAACCAGAATTTGTGGAAGACTTAAAACACGACCAGGAAGTCATTGACGAGATTGTGACCGATTGGGAAGACGTGACCAATCAAGATGATTCTAAGTTCAACAAGTTCAGTGATTTGTTGAAACACGAATTCTTCAACAAAACGACGAATCCAGACCAAAAGTTGGTGGTATTTTCGGAATCCCTTGATACTGTGAAATACCTTAAAGAGAGAATCAAACGTGAGGATGTATTGGTCATTTCATCTGACAATCGAGGAAAGGAATTCAAGACCATTCGTGGAAACTTTGATGCCAATTATAAGGACAAGAAGAACGATTACAACATTATTCTTACAACCGATGCGTTGGCCGAAGGTGTTAACCTACATCGCTCGAATGTCATCGTAAACTACGATACGCCTTGGAACTCGACCAAACTGATGCAGCGCATTGGCCGTGTAAACCGTATTGGTTCTATGTCCAAACACATTTACAACTATGTATTCTATCCCTCTCGTGAAGGTGACAAGGAAATTAGGTTAAATCGGATAGCACTTTCAAAGTTGCAAACATTCCATACTACTTTTGGTGAAGATAATCAGATATATTCTACCGAAGAAGTCCTTGATACTTTTGATAAACTTTTCGACGAAAAGGTATCGAAAGAAGATGTCAACGAAGAGATACAATTCTATGAAGAGTTGCGTGATCTCTATCAGAATCATCGCAAGGAGTATAACCGCATTAGCCGACTTTCTTTGCGTAGCCGTACTGGACGCGAGTCGAAAGAATGTAACGGTATTACGCTTAGCAATGAAACGTTTGTGTTTCTGAAGACCAATCTTCGCAAGGCTTTCTATCGCGTGTCCGACCAATCGGATAATGAGTTATCGTCAATAGAAGCTCTACACTTTTTCAAGGCCTTAACTGATGAACAACCCGTAGAGCGAATAGAACATCATCATGAGCACGTGGAGAAGGCCTGTCAAGCTTTTAAGATAGCGATTAACCAAGGACTGGCAAATGAGGATTTGACAGCAGGAACGGGCCAAAACGCAATGGGTGCACAAGTTGGCATTGCTGTATCGCTACTGAATACCTTCTTGGCTGAAATACAAGACAGCAACACCCGTATACTGATTGCACAATTACAGTCATTGGTTCGCGATGGTGTGATAACCTATATTCCAAAACGACTTCAACGTATAAGCAAACGACTTCGCAAAGGTCTCATGTCTCACGACGATGCGCTTAATGAGATTATCGCCATGGCCAAGAAGTATAGCGATTATTTTGTAGCAGAAGAAGAGCGTAAGAAGCGACCTGAATCGAAAGTAGAAATCATTTTGTCGGAATCATTTAAATAGCAAGTTCAGTATGGATTACAAGGCAGTTATAGAATCAAGATATAATCGGGTAGCATGGGAAGAGCTGCTACATGATATTTTCAAAAACAAGGCCGAATTTTGGGTTACACCCATACCTGTTAGTGTAGATAACAAAATAGCCATACGCGCCATGTATATTGGCAAAATTACGTTGGCAGACAATCAGCAAATAGCTGTTTACGAAGTACAACTGAATCCTCGTATTCAAATAGAACGCAACAAAGTCAGTATTCGTAATCTGCTGGTTGCGGAATGGCGTAATAGCGGCTTTGCAGGTGCTTTTATGTTTTGCTATTGTCAAGACGAATCTGTTCTTCGCTTTTCATATGTTAGTGAAGACTGGATAATTGATAGCGATGGTAAAATGCAAAAAAGTAATACTGATACTAAAAGATTTACTTATGTTTTAGGTGAAGGACGCGGTTGTCGTACAGCAATTGAACAATTCGAACAATTGCGGGAAAGTCGACATACTCTACAAGATGTAACTAGAGCATTTTCTGTAGAAGCTTTAACTAAAGATTTCTACAATAAACTATATAATTGGTATTTATGGGCAGTTGACATTAACTCTGGAGTGTCATTTCCAAATCGAACAGAAATTGATACCGACGACCGAGAAAATATCAATCGGAAAATTATACGACTTATTACTCGTATGCTTTTTGTCTGGTTTATTAAACAGAAACATCTTGTTCCTGATAAGATCTTTGATATTGATTATCTGACGAAGATTCTTAGGAATTTTGATCCGATGGCTTCGGATGATGGTTATTATTATAATGCGATTTTACAAAACTTATTTTTTGCTACATTGAATCAAGAAATTGACAAGCGTGCATTTACAGCAGAAGCATATCAGGGCAAGAGTAGAAGTTATACGATAAAGACTCTTTATCGTGATTCAAAATCGCAGTCATGGTTTACTTTCCCTGAAAATGAAAAACAAGAAAAGGTTATGCAGATTTTCAAATTCGTTCCTTATCTAAATGGTGGGTTATTTGATTGTCTTGATGAATTTGTTTTTGTGGATGGAAAATCTGTACCCGTAACATTCTATGATGGATTTAGCTCGAAAGATACCATATCCTTTAATGGACATTTTAAATATCGTGCGTTTATTCCGAATAAGCTTTTCTTTGCTAAAGAGCACAGAGAAGCTTTATCTTCAGAAGGCGAACGTAATGAAATAACTGTAGAAGGGTTATTAAACATCTTCAAACAATACAATTTTACGATTGAAGAGAATTCTCCCAAAGATACCGAAATTTCTCTTGATCCCGAATTGTTAGGACGCGTTTTTGAGAATCTTCTTGCCGCATATAATCCTGAGACACAAGAATCTGCTCGTAAATCAACAGGCTCATTTTATACTCCAAGGGAGATTGTAGATTATATGGTGGAAGAGACTCTGATTACTTATCTAACAGAAACGTGTAGTCAATTTTTAACGCCAGAAGAAATCAAGCACTTGGTTAGAAATGATAATGATAGCTTTTCAATAAATCAGCCTGACACTATCATCCGTGAACTTCTAAATATGAAGATTCTTGACCCAGCTTGTGGCTCTGGGGCATTCCCTATCGGCTTTTTACTAAAGATGACGGAGATTATTGAACGCTTAACTCCCAATAATTTTGATAAGTTCCAGACCAAATTAGATATTATCAAAAATTGTCTTTATGGTGTTGATATTCAACCTATAGCCATGCTTATTTGTAAGTTGCGTTTCTTCATCTCTCTAATTTGTGATAGTACAAAAGATGATTCTAAACCTAATTTTGGGATTATTCCGCTACCAAATTTGGAAACAAAGTTTGTTGCTGCCAATACATTGATTAGTGCTGATGTCAAGAAGTTTGATAATGATTGGACAAACGACAATCATCTTGACAAACTAAAGGAAGAGTTGTTAGAACTCAGGAAAAATGTTTTCAGCATTCGAACCCATCAAACCAAAATTAATAATCTGGAAAAGGATGCAGATAAAAGAGAAGAAATTGAATCCTACATCATAGAACACTCAACCAAACCAGATAAAGCAAGAATTCATCAGTTAGAGCAATACATTGAAAAATATAAAGCAGAGCTGGTTCTATATCAGGGCGAGAATTGGGTGGACGAATGGATTCAGCCCCAACAAGACTTATTCGAAAAGCCAAAGCCAACGCTTTTCAGACATGATTGTAACAAAGAAAAGCGAGATGAGATTTATAAGAAGATATCTGATTGTCAAGTTGGAATAGAAAAAGAACAAAATAAAAAGATATTGACTGGTTTTGAAGCTGCAGTTAAACAGGTAACTTTATGGAATCCCTATGACCAAAATGCAGTCTCACCATTCTTTGATCCAGAATGGATGTTTGGTGTATCAAATGGCTTTGACATTGTTATTGGCAATCCTCCTTACATTCAATTGCAAAACAATTGTGGAGAACTCGCAGCCTTGTATGAGAACTGTGGCTACAAAACATTTGCCCGTACTGGCGATATTTATTGCTTGTTTTATGAACGTGGCTGGCAATTGTTGAAACCTAACGGTCATCTCTGTTACATCACATCAAACAAATGGATGCGTGCCGGTTACGGTGAAAAAACGAGGGAGTTCTTTGCAATAAAAACGGATCCTCAACTCCTCGTTGATTTTGCTGGAGTGAAGATTTTCGAGAGTGCCACGGTGGACACTAATATATTGATGTTTGCCAAAGCTGAAAATGCCCACAAAACTGTATGTGCCGTTAAGAACAAACAGAATAAAGATAGCGTAAAGAATTTGAGCGTTTTTGTGCAGCAACAGAACTCTGTATATGATTTCTATGGCAGTGACAGTTGGACTATACTTTCTCCGATTGAACAGAGCATTAAATGTAAAATAGAATCGGTAGGAATACCATTAAAGGATTGGGACATTAATATCTATCGTGGCGTTCTTACAGGTTACAACGAAGCTTTTATTATCTCAACCGAGAAACGTGACGAAATTCTTAAAAACTGCAACACCGAAGAAGAACGCCAAAGAACTACTGAACTAATGCGACCGATTCT
>JAQWCB010000038.1:6355-7728 GCA_028707375.1 Bacilli bacterium
AGAGGACGTGATATCAAACGGTATGGCTACGAATGGGCAGATTTGTGGTTGATTGCAACTTTTCCATCTTGTCACTACGATATAAAAGCATATCCAGCTGTCAATAATTATCTCCTTAGTTTTGCTAAACAACAACTTCTTGATGCTGGTTATGATTGGGTTGTAGAAAATTATTTAGCAGACTATTGTAAGCAAAAGTTATCTCAAACAGGGCAATTTGTGCTAATCAATGGAAAACGTATAACTCTGGGAAGTACTCCCGAAAAAGCAAGAAAAAGGACAACTAATAAATGGTTTGAAACGCAGGATAGCATTAGCTATTGGGACGATTTTAATAAGCCAAAAGTCTTGTGGAAAATAATTGGATGCAATATCAATTTTTGTTTCGATGAGAAGAAGATGGTTTGCAATAATGCCGTGGATATTATGACAGGTAATCCTAATTATTTAATTCAATTTGTCGGATTAATGAATAGTAAATTATTTGATTGGTACCTAAAACTCACAACTGAAGCAGAAGTACAAGGTGGTGGCATTCAACTATATGTTACTACATTAGAAAAAGCTCTGCTGAAATTAGACTTTCCTATGGAATTGACAAATGCTATCTATCGGAGGATTTACGGTGAAATCACTGATGATAAAGTTGATCAGTGTATCTTCGCAGCATATAAGTTGACGACAGAAGAACAGACCTATATATTAAATGATAGGAGGGTGAATCGGAAATGAAATCTCAATCACTTTCTTTAAAAAGAATCTTATTGAATTTCAATGCACCCAATGGCCATACGTTCTTCTTCTGTTAAATCATACAAATCAAAAAGCATAGTATTTATTGCTGTTGCTTTTTGATTTGTATAAATTAATTGAATATCATCAATTACCGCCTTAAATCTTTCTTCAATGGAGTCATCGATAGGCTTTACTGGTATTTTATCAAAGAAGATTTTACTTAACTCCCGTGTGCCACCTTGCAATTCTGGAAATGAATCTCGGAAGCAATATTTGAAGATGGAAGAATTTAAGAATGCTGTCAAATATGCGACATGCTCACCTGTTATAATGAAACATTTCTGGTTCGTCAAATATTCTTTTTCATCATATACAAATGGCAAGTATTTCGTCATATTTGGATAAACGATTTTTGGCTTATTAAAATCGTCCATATAAGCGCAGTTGCGTAAGTTGTAAGGAGTATCTCCTTGATCAGCTCTTTCCTTTATTTTATCCCAATATTGGTCTAAATGAGCCTTTATTGCAGGATACTCATTAATATCAATTCTCGGAAGTTTGCCTTTAATACCATTGTGTGCATTAATTAACCACAAGTCAGCCCAATCATATCCATACCTTTTAATATCCCTGCCACG
>JAQWCB010000039.1 GCA_028707375.1 Bacilli bacterium
CTTGGCCGAATCACGGCGCTCGAACACCTGGGACAATACGAGAAGGAACGGGGATTTCAAACATCTCTAAGGGTCAGTGCATGATGGAATGCAAGAATGCGATGGGAATAGATGCAATGACTATCGGCAATCACGAATTTGACTGGGGCGTAGATACGATTCAAGCGATGGAAGAGACTGCAAACTTTCCTTTTCTGGGAATTAATATTGTCAATAAGGATGATGGCAAGATAATATCAGAGGCACAGCCCTCTGCAATCATCAATAAAGGAAGCCTAAAAATTGGTGTGGTTGGTAGCATATACCGCTATATTACCAATTCAATTTCGGCTAGCATGATTGCTGATATTAAATTTGTTGATGATGAGCCGCTAGTGAGTGCCGAGGTCAATCGTCTGAAAGAGGAAGAAAAATGTGACGTGGTTGTTGTCTTGACCCATCAGGGAGAAGACGCATCCGCAGTTACTAGCTATATGAATAATAAAGACATAAGTGGAATATTTGGTGGGCACGATCACCGCTACTGCTGTGATCCAAGTTATGATGGTCACAGTTATTTTTTAGAAGCTGGTTCTAGTTCTAAGGCTTATTCAAAATTGGTTTTGCAAAAAAATCAAGACGGAACATATTCGGTAAAGATGGGCTCGACACTTCAAATTGATCAGTGGGATTGTCAAAATGCTTCTTCGCCGGAAATAGATTCAATTGTCGAACGCTATCGTGCTTTGTGCCAAGATGTGCTGGATGAAGTTATCGGTCAAAGAGATGGACCACTAGATCGCAGCCGACTGGGAACTCTTGTTACTGAAGCGATGATGTATTATGCCGAAGATGTATGTCAGAAAGATGATATTGCGGTGGCAGTACATAATCGAGGTGGAATCAGAAGTACTCTTGAAGGAGGCGAAACTAACGATAATGGTCTATATGATATAACCTATGACAATATATATCAGGTGATGCCTTTTGACAATGAAGTTCAATACGTCGAACTCTCAGGCGAAAAACTTATTGAAGCCTGTACCTCTAGTTATGACTATCATTCAAAAGACTTTTCGCAAGATGGAAGTAATTATTATTTAAATGGAACTGAAGTTGATACTAATAAAACATACAAGGTATTGGCGATAGACTATATAATTACTCGCGACGATAATCCGTGCTATCAGGGTGGTGAGCCAGGTACTGCCATCGATGGGGAAATCGTATATACGCGAGATTTAATTAAGGATTATATCAAACATTTAGGCGTGGTAAACGTTTCGGATTTTCCTTCGCTTGTTGAAGGTTACTAGAAATGAAAAATGGGAGTTACATAAAAGTAAATCCCATTTTTATATAGTTTATTTTTGAATGTTTAAATGAAGATTAATCATCGTATCCGTTAGGATTTTTCTGTTGCCAATTATTTGAATCGCGGCACGCATCCTCAATTGTGTATTTGGCTTGAAAACCTAATTCTTTTTTAGCTTTTTCAGTTGAGGCATAGTTGCTAGCGACATCGCCTTCACGACGTCCGACAATCTCGTAAGGAATTTTGATATTTGATGCTTTTTCATAAGCTGCAACTAATTCCAAAACTGACGTTCCTTTACCTGTGCCAAGATTATATATAACAAGGCCGCAGTCAGTGGCTAACTTTTTCAGCGTTAGGACGTGACCTTCAGCCAAATCGACAACGTGGACATAGTCTCTAACTCCAGTTCCATCAATGGTCGGATAATCATTTCCATAAATCTTTAACTTCTTCAATTTTCCTACAGCTACCTGAGTAAGATAGGGCATTAAGTTGTTAGGAACTCCATTTGGTGATTCTCCAATAAGACCTGATTTATGAGCACCAATTGGATTGAAATAACGCAGAATGCCAATGTTGGCTTCCGGATGAATATGAGCGTAGTCGTGCAAGATACGTTCAATCATTATCTTAGTTTCGCCATATGGGTTAGTAGCTGAACCAACTGGATCGGTTTCAACAAGCGGAACGTGTTTGGGAACTCCGTACACGGTTGCGGATGAAGAAAATATGAAGTTTTTCACATGATGTTTAGTCATGGCGCTTAAAACATTTAAAGTACTTAACAAATTATTTTTATAATATTCGAGAGGTTTTTGAACCGATTCGCCGACAGCTTTTAAAGCTGCAAAATGAATTACAGCATCTATTTTATTTTCGCTAAAAGGCAATTCTATATCATTTTCTTTGGTACAGTCTCCTTGGTAGAATTTAATTTTGCTTCCTGTTATTTTTTCGAGACGGGTCAAAACTTTAACTGATGAATTAGATAGATTATCAATAATGATTGGTGTATATCCCTTTTCGACTAAACTGATAACTGTATGCGAGCCGATGTATCCCATACCACCAGTAACCAAAACTTTTTTTATTTCTGACATAATTTACCCCTTTTCTTTATTCATTATATCTTAATTTTAAAAAAAGGGACTAGAGAAAAACACAAAAAAGAATGTAAAATTCTACATAGATGCAATTTATAAAAAATATATGTTATCAATTTAGGCGTGGTCGTCTGATAATTTATTTACATCTTTGGCAAAATACGTATTGCAAAGTTGACGAATGCGCAATGAACGCGAAATAAAAGCCTGGCAGTCGACTAGATAGACAATAAAAGGAATGGTGAATACAATAACTGAAATAAGTGAAATGTATTCATCTAGCGACCCGTCAAAAGCAAAGGGCGTTTCAAATTCCGGGAAATCTGTAGGAATGCGCATAAAAAAGAAATCATTGACATTCCAATTGATATTGGGCATCATCAATCCCCACGAATCCGTGAAGAAACTGAAGTCGCCTTCGCGATCTAAATATACATATAGAACAAATGATCCAACACAAATCAAAGATAACATAAAGGGTATCCACGATTTTTTTAAAAAATATACTCCGGATTTTCGACGCGCTTCCTTAACAAAGACACGCTTTTTCTGAATAACTCCAGTGCGCAGCAAATCATACATTAAATTGTCAACGACAAGGCCCTGGTTTTTCATAATATATCCGACAAGTTTTTGAATATATCCGACAATCATGACAACAAAAAGAATAATAACAATTAAGGCAATCAGTGTTTTCTTATCAGATTCAGTTAATTTAACTAGCAAAAAAAGATTTGACATCATCTATTTCCTCCCTGATTATTTCCATCGCTGTTTGGATAATTATTATAATTGCCATTGTAATTGGGATTTCCGTTGGAGGGATAGTTATTCTGCGGTGGGTAGTATGGAGGCTGAGGGGGATAATTGTTGTTTTGATTATATGGATAATAGTTGTTAGGCGGAACATTGTTCACGTTTGAAGGTGTGACACCGCGAGCTTTAGCTTCCTCGGCCTGATTCAAAATAGCTGCGGCCTCCTTATCGTAATGATTTTTAATTTTCAATTTATTGTCACTGAAAAGGGAAGCAATGAATCGGATGGGAGTCAAGACAATCATCACGGCACCAAAGACAACATACAAGCAAAAATATACTAACCAAAGCGGTGAAGTAATAATGACGATAGCGCCAATTCCGACTCTTTTGAAAAATGTTTCCATTGAATAATTCTTTTTCCTCGCTATTTCATATTATTCTAGCAAAGAATTTAGCAATAATACAATGAAATAAATTGTATATGTTTAAGTGTGATCAATATTCTATAGTAAATAAAAAATGTGATTAAATTGACACGAAAATCTAGTTAAGTCAAAATTAAATGTATAGATATAAAAAGATTTTTCCAATAAAATTGGTTTGCTGAACGTATATAAAAGGAAATGAGATATGGATGGACAGATAAGCTTACTATTTTCCCAACTGAGAGGAGGCAATCAATTAGCCTTTGACAAGCTGTATGAATTGACCAAGAAGCAAGTGTATTTTTCCATATACGCGGTGATTAAATCTCACAGTCTTTCTGAGGATATTATGCAGGATACCTACGTGAAATTCTTAGATAATCTGCAGCGAATTGATTCGCATAAAAATATTGTCAGCTATCTCATAACCATTGGGCGAAACCTCGCAATCGATTATTTAAGGAAGAATTCAAGAATATTTGATTTAGAAGATTACAACAACTTTGAAGAAGTAATTGGCGATACTGGTTCGACAATTCACGAGGAAGAAGAGGTTTTCCAGCTTATGAAAAAAGTCCTCAATGATAGTGAATTTGAGATTGTTGTTCTCCATGTAATTGAGGAAATGCCACATAGAAAGATTGCTGAATATTTAGGAAAACCTTTGGGGACGATAACCTGGGCGTATAACAACGCTATGAAAAAGATAAGAAAAAGGATGGGAGAAAAAAATGACTGAGGAAGAAAAATTAATTAAACTTGCAGCATCCAAGCATGAAATCAAACTTACTTCTCAAGATATCCTTAATAAATATCAGTTGGAAGGAAGTAAAAAAGCTCACAGAACACACTGGGTTTTTGGACGTCCCAAAGCATGGCTTGCGGGTTCGCTCCTTTCGTTTGCTATCATTTGCGCCATTGCAATTCCATCGGTTATTGAGACATTTAATTCCAGTGATATTGCTGTCGATTCAACGACATCAATCACGGGGGATTCATCTTTGAGCAATCCCGTTTTAGCTATTGCCCCTTCAGGTGATGATGAGGTTGTCGGTTTTGAAATATTATCTTCCGTTGGTCTTTTTGCCGAAGACAGTGCTTCCTCAATCAATTTAAATACCAAGATGCAGATTGACACTCCCCTTGATAAGAATGAAAGTTCAGAATCACTTGACGATATTGTTACTAACTATGAAAAAATAGAAAGCGTAGTTCAGCAAGCGAGCAATATCGATACTTCAGATATTGTTGGCAGTTTGACGCAGGGAGCTTATGAAGGAGAATATGGCACTTACGATTATAAGCTTACCTATGAATACAGCCACGTTGTTCTTTATTACAATTTGATCAATCCGAAAGATGAATCGGAGTTTTCCTCTGTATTAAATAAGGTTGGCCATGGCATGACTAATCATTTTGGCTCAAGCTTTGAAGGGGAAATCGTTGACGGAGAAAAGATATATCCAATAACCGGAGATAGAAAAGAATCGGATGATGGTGAGCAGGCCAAGATAAGCTTAAAGGTAGAAATGTCAGCTAACCGCTTTTACTATGTCGATCAAATGATTAATGAAGGTCAATTTTCCTACGATTATTTGTTGTACGAAAGTTTAGATGGCGGGGATTATTATCAGGTCAGCGAGTACTACTCGATTAAAGTTTTGCAATATGATAATAGTAATTTCCACTGTAGGGCTAGAGTTTTTAATGATGATGATTATTCCAATCGTGGAAATAGCCATTCATCACACATGGGATATGAATATTTAGTTACCAAACAAGAAGACTCATATTTAATCGAATACGGTTTAGGAAATAGCAAGCGTTTGATTCATCTCTATTATGAAAATGATGCTCACCGATATGTCGATGATCAAACCAAAGAAGAAATTATCAAATAAATTTCAATAAATCCAATAAAAGTCATCCTCTTCTCGTATATAGTTAAAGAAAGGGGAAACCTATGAAAAGAAAATTAAAAATATGTCTAGTCGGGCTTGGAATTGTTGGACTCACAACTTCTTGTAGTCTAAGCGATTTTCAATCAGCCATAAACACACTTGTCGACGCAAATTTATCCTCATATTCAACGGCAGCATCATTAAATTTTGTTTCACGTTTGAACAGTGCTGAAACAGAGACGACCGATGATACTATAAGTGTTGAAAATCAGGATGTTACGGATCTATTGAATCAGTTTGATTTGATTTTGTCTAGTGAATCTAGTTTTGAAGTAGTAAAATCAGACTCTGATCGAGCTGACTATGCTAGCATGGCTGTAATTTCCTTTGTGGATACTACGGGTGAAACTGTCAGTTATACTATGTATTATTCCGATGCGACAACTTCGAATAAGAAAGCGGATGGTAATCACGGATGGGGCTTCTACAATTCCTTTGGTAAAGGCAAAGCTGGTGAACGTGGACAAGCCACGAAGAATGGTCAAGGCGGAAAGAATGAAACTAGTGGAAATCGTGAAGAAAGAAGCGAAAGACATCAGGAGCGCGAAGGCGAAATAGATATTGGAAATTTTGATATTGATGGCGATGGAATAATCACGATTGACGATGTTATTGCTTACCTTGATGTCAATCTAGATGGTCTATTTGACTATGCTGACTATCAAGCAATATTAGCTCAATATGACTATGCTGAAATTGATGTCAACCTGGATGGAACGATAGATGAAAATGATTTTGTTACGTTATTCGATCTTGATGGTGATCAAGATGTAGATAATGATGATCTAATCGGGTTATTTGACATAGATGGTGATGGAGACTTTGATGCTGATGATGTTCTCTATGTTATGAATGATCACAATTATGAAAATATGTATGAACATCGCGATGAATATGATGAGGAAGCCACAAGGTCTCAAAAACATCAAGAAGAGAAAAACTTTGAAGAAAATAAGCAACGCTTGGAATGGAACAGATTGTTAAAATATGTTATTAGAAATAACAATTTAGCTGCAACCAGCGATGATGTTGAGACTGATGAGGAGGAAGAGGAAGCAGGCGTAAATGTTTCCACCAAATTTGAAGGTATTGCTATCGTTGATGAAGTAGAATATCCTTTCTTCTCGACTGAGTATTCAGAGGAAAATCCTGATGATGGCTCGAGCACTTATGTCAATAGTTTCATTGTAGTAATGAATGATGAGATTGGAAATGAAAGTTTCTTACGAGTAAAGAATAGAGTGGTTACGGAAGCAGGAGCAGTAGCTTCTTACTTTGATTATGCCTATGTCAAAGATGCTTCACTAGTTTCTAGCTATACAATTAAGACATCAATTGAAGATGAAAAAGCTCAATTGATATTGAATCAAGATGACAAGACTTACTTTATTCGGTTAGTTACAGATAATGGTAAAGTTTATATTATTGTAACAGTTAAGGATCCTAGTTTAACGCCTAAAGTTGAACAATATGTTTACGAAAGAGTCACTACTACCGGAGAAGATGGCGAAGTTATTGTTACCTATGTATTGGTTGAAACACCAAGCGATGAAGAAACTGAGCCAGAAACTGATACGACCGAAACGAGTGAGGAAGAAATAATTGGATAATTTGTTCATCATTTACTAAAAAAAAGAGCTGTAAGGAGATATGCAAAAAATCTCTGAGCAGTTCTTTTTTTATAAATCTCTTAAAATATCTTTCTTGTTATTTTTGAATGAATCTGAGGGGTTATGAAAGCACATTAGGACAATGGTTATAGTGAGAAAAAGCGTTACGCCAGGTATCAATCCTAAGTAATTTCGAGCTGGATCATCAAGAAGATTAACAATAATAAAATAAATAACGATAGAGATGATTAAACTAATACCAAGGACAATTGTGTTTATTCTATCTATCGGATAAATTACTCGGAAGACTTGATATCCTAAAATAATTAATATATATCCTAAAGCTAAATACATAAGCCATGGTGCAAAAAAATATCCAACGATGACTAAGATACTGACAAATATATCAATCAAAAGGTAAAACAAAGGCGAATTCAATATCAATTTTGTGTCTTTTATATATCCTAGTTTAGATAGTTCGCTTGAAACAGTAATGAACATTATCAATGTTTGAATGCTGGTTAATATTAAATAAAATAAAGGAAAAAT
>JAQWCB010000040.1 GCA_028707375.1 Bacilli bacterium
CTGGTAAGCCCCGAAGCATAGCTGTACCGGATGAGCTGGTAAAACCACGCCGCTTTTTGCACATCGGAAGCAGGCCTGTCACGGGCGAGAGCATTTTTTACAAACTCAAAATCCTCACGGGAGTTGAGGACATATTGCAGTGCTTCCGTCAGCTCATAGGGCTTTTCCCGCACACAGCGGTACAGATTGACCAGCAGGCTGTTGAAGTCATTGTAGACCTCAAAGTCATTGCCGGGTGCCTTATGAAAAAGCACCCAGCCGCCCCCGCCGAACACCTCGATGTACCGCTCATAATAGAGGGGGAAAAGTTTGACGATCAGCTCACGCAGGGATTTCTTGCCGCCGATCCAGGACATAAAGCTGTTCAGGAGTCATCACCTCCCTCCAGCGGCAGGCGCATCTGCGTATCGTCAAATGCCGCGAGGGAACGCCTGAGCCCTGTGATGGCGGCGCTGACTGCGCTGATGCGATTTCTCATGTGCCGGATGGTCAGGCGGACTTCTGCTTCCGTCTTTGCATAAAAATATCCGCTTTGGTCGCTGGCGATTGGAATACCTTTACGGCGCAGGGCATTGACCAGATCCCGTAACTCCTTGCCTGAAATACGAAAGGTCAGTTCCAGTGTTTTGCTTATGACGGCATTTTCCGCGCCGTGATGGTATTTGTGCAGATGATCCGCAAGCTGCTCCTTTTTCATGGCTGCTCCTTTCCGGTCGTTTCCCCGAAAAAGGAAGGCGAAAAGGGCACAAAAAAACAGGGCCGAATCCTGTTGGGGAAACGGCCCTGTTTTGATTTTGGGTCTAAAAAAGCACAGACAGGATTTTCTGTGCTACTTGATGACGCCGAACTCTCTTAAAACTATCACGCAGTCCTTGGCGCCTTGAATGTATAGATGCTGTCCATATTCACCCAGCAGTAGCTGCATGGCTTCAAAATATGAATCCACCAGTTGTTTCAGTTCTTCATCGAACTTCGGATGATCTTTCACCAGCACCGATACATCCAGTTGATTTTTGACTGCTTCCCTGACATCCGCATTGGATTTTGCCAGCTCCGCAAAGGCTGCGTCAAAGCGCTCATCCATTGTAGTCTGCAGGGATTGTTTCCATTGCTCCATTATGTTGCACCTCCTTCAAGCACAACACAATGCCACAGATTTTAGGGAATAGCTATACTTAAATCCAATTTACCCAAACTGCAAACCGCCCATCTGCTGGCTATTGCTTAGTTCCTCCTGAGTCATGATGCTCCAGTTTTTATCGCTGTTCCACAGGCTTACATAAATTTCGCCGTCTGAAACCTTGATGGGCCTCTGTTCAAAACCTTCGCCAAACCCATCGGAAGCCTGGCCTGCGACATATTCTTTTAGCTGCGCTATTTCTACATTACTCAAATCACCCTGTACACGGCATTCCGCCACACCCATCAATCTATCGCCAATCTGCTCTACTGTAAAAAAGAGAGACTGCACCTTTTCATTTACACCGTCGTTCTCATGGTAATATTTCATTAAACCGCGCTCGGTTTCTTCCGGCATACGTTCCTTCAAAATAGCGGCGAGAATTTGATCCTTATAGGCAAGGGCGGTATCTTCATTAAGCTCAGAAGGGTATTCGTCCCAGCTACCCCATTCATCCTGTTCATATTGCGTGACAGTGAGAGGCATATATAATTTTAGCGTTTGAAGTGACGGTGCAATTTTAGAAAATGAATCTTCCCCTGGAATGAGTGCGAGGGAGCGCCCGTTGTCCCATTTCATATGGATCTGTCCCGCATCATCTACAAAATCCACCGTTCCCTCAGTTCCGGAAGGGATGGGGGCATAAGGATCATCCATTTGTGTAAGACGGATGCGAGTGCCTGGAGAGTATTGATCACGGATAAATTTTAACCAATTTGGGTTATTACGCATTTTTATATTCCTCCTGTTTATTTATTCCTAAGCAATCGTTCTTTCTTTGACAGATTCTTTGCATATCGGTTTTTAAGCAATCACCTTCTGAGCTATAGCAAATAAAGCCGTGGGATGGATAGGAGCAGTTGCCGCAGCTCTTGAACGGACCATGGGGCCGCTCGTCTGGCGGTATTCTCCCTGCTGTTATGAGGGCATCCGAATCATAAAAAGCTGGTTTTTTATTTCTCTTGTAGTGTAATAACATAATTTCCTCCCTTCTGAAAAACAAAAAGAGCCGGAGAATTGAAGCGCATTCTGCACTCCGATTCTCCGGCTCTTTAACTGGATTTTGGTTTAAGATGTTGAATTTTGCGGAAATATACTGTCAATAAAAAGATGCCCGCCTTGGCATATAAACCATGGCGGGCATCTTTCAGTTTTTATATTCTTAGACTTGTGGTTGTTCCTGGCGAGGTTTCAGCATTTGATATTCTTGAGAAATTCGCAACATAATTTCCTTATTTAATTTCCTCAAATTATGATACTGCTTGACATCAATGGCATAAATACGTTCTAAAGAAGCCTGGGAGAAATTCACGTTAAGGGTATCTCTGATCTTGCTAAGTAATAGGGAAATTTTATAATGTAAGTACTCTTGCTTTTCTTCTTCAGAGACAGAAGAAAAGCGATACATGAGACTAAAACGTGATTGTAGTTCTGGACTCAATTTTTGGTTCACATCTTGTTCCTTAATATTCGAAGTGAAGACAATAATATATTTATTTAAATCAAATTCTCGTCCAAGTGAATCCGTAAACTTGCCATCTTCCAGGAGTTCAAGAAAGAAATTGTGAACTTCACCACCAGCCTTCTCAAATTCATCGATCAAAATGACCTTAGCTTTGCTCTTGAATATCTTGTCAGAAAGTTCACCTTTACTACTACCGACATAGCCCCTTGGACTTCCAATCAAGCTGCTCAATGCATTTTTATCGCTATAGTTGCCAAGATTTATTTTTATAAAATTTTCGTTTGGACTTAAAAACATATGCAATAACCGAGCAGTTTCTGTTTTTCCAACACCTGATTCACCACAGATGAATACTGAGAATATTTTCTGAATGCCGATTTTGTTAAACAGCCGAAAGTTATTTAATTCTTGAAAAAGTCGTGTTTGAAATCGTTGGTTTCCAAAGAGATGAGAAGATACAAATTTTTGCAGCTCGTATAGCCTTTCATTGCTAATATCAACTACATTCAGGACTTCAGTTTCGGTAATTTCTAATTCGACTTCAAGAGAATCGACTTTATCAATATATAGATATAAGGATTCTTTTACTTCATTTGAATAACGATTGTCCAGTATGAAGTAAATGTGAAAAGGTATTTGCTCAAAATAGATATTGATAAAAGAAATTAGCTGCTGCGCCCAGTTTTCACTACGGGTACCTTCTGATATAATAATTGGCGTAAAATCATAATAATAATCTTGATGGAACTCCATATTTTCCTTTTTGTTTAGAAGCTTGTCCAGTAGGGAAGGAGAGTTCAATCTTACTATTTCACAACTGTTTTTTGTAACCGCACTTTCAATTTGACTCATATTTCTGCGGTCATATTCGTAAAGAGTTATACGCTCCATTAAAATCACCTACCTAATTATCAGCTCCTGTATTACAGCAATTACGTCAATGAAATGCGTCTTTAATTCTAAACAGCTACTGGAGGTGGTATCTTCATCACTATCAGATTCAATTAAGTTGCCATTTGATTGAGATTCAGACATGTTTTGTAAATCACGAAGCCGATTAATTTTTTTATCGAGGTCTCCTGCATCGTATTGCCCACGATAAATTCCGAGTACTGTCATAGGACCTATTTCCAAGTCCGAAATACTATATTGGCTCTCCATCTCACTTTCAAGTTTCATGGGAATCTTAAATGCAATTTGTTCCTTGCCAAAAGCACCAGTAAAGATGTAAGCAGAATCCTTTAGAAAAACTTCTCCAAATCGGGTGAAGTCTACACCAGTTGTTCCTTCCACTGGAACTGAATTAAGTATACCGCTCAACAGCCCTTTGGTAGCCAATATATCAGCAGCGTTGTTAATTCGTAAATTATTGTTTCGAATTTTTATCAATGCACCAACTTTGCTATCCGTCAACTTGCGTGTTTCTATAGATTTCTCATAAATAGTTTTTAGAACGGTTGATTTAGTTGAAACCATTTTAAAGTTGTCAACTACATTTTTTACCCTGTTTCCCTCTGCATTTAATTCCATTGATGCTTTAGGGATAATTTTCTCCAATAAAGGAATAGCCGAGAGCTTCTCGGTATCAGCAGACGCTGCCCCCTGTATTGAAACATCATGTCCTTTGGTTATCGATTGCGTTTCCTGAAGGCGGTTGTCAATGAGCATAGATATTTCAAATGCCTTATCATAATTTATATAGTATATATTGAATGGCTGCATAAACTCTCCTTTTCCTGTTATAGCAATTCACATTCCCTCAAAATTTTTTCGAGGGGTTCCCAAATAGAAAGAGCCGGATTTTCTTTGTAATACTTATATCTCTTATACTCATGCAAAATGTAACCAGATTCTTGGTTTCGCTTCATGATAGCATTTGAGCGCTGGACTGCTGCACGAACGTGCTCCAGTGTCAACTGTTTAAGTATACGTTTGAAATTATCCTCATGTTTATACTGGTCAAGATTTTCAAACTTCTCGTCATAGGCTTTATTAAGTGGTACAAGGTATTGGCTGCGATGACCCAGAGAACCGTTGCAGTCAGATTTGTGCAAAATCATCCAAAGCTCAAACGTGAAATTGCTGTAGCCGAGGCGGTATGTGATGCTTTTCCCAATGTTCTGTGCCGTTTTCATACGATCTAAGGTCGTTTTGAACTCTCTCACATGGACATCTTCTTCGCTCTCTCTGTCAAAGATATGGATAATTTCCGTTTTTCCTAAAATTGTGAGACCTTTCGCGCGAGCTAATGGATCTTTCTGAATTTTGCTATCCAACTTTACAGTGTGTTTTGCAGCCGGATTTGCGTTGATTAAGTCTTGAAGCCAATCCAAGTACCACTTCTCAGTTTCGCCCTCAACAGAAAAATAGTAGGTTCTATTCTCTTTGCGCATATGATCACACCTCTTTTCCACGAGACATCAGTTCCTCAAAAATGGGTGTGAAATCAATGTCTTTAATTGCGCCATATCGATCCACGAAATAGTTTTTCATATAATCTTCATTTTTACGAACGCCAGATTTTCCTGTCGTCCCAAAGTCTGAGAGAGAATAATGACTGCTGAAGTGTGTTTCTTCATCCCGCTCTACAAATTTAATTTCATCCCGCCGATACAGGTTTGCATTTAAGAAGATAGGGTTGTGTGTGTTAAAAACAAGCTGTGCATGGTGAATGTTTATATCGTCATTATGAAAAATGTTGATGATATTCATCAAAGCCATTGGATGGATAGAAGCATCGAATTCATCTACCACCAAGGTTCCTCCATTTAAGAGCGCATTGACTACTAAGGGGAACATATTTACAAAGCGGATTGTTCCATAGGATTCAAACAGCTCAGCGGGAATGGCAGCACCTTTTTTTGTTTTATGAAACAGGGAAAATAGTTTTGCTTCATTGTTGTCACCATCTACCACATATCCAAGTGCATTTGAGTTAATGCCGAAATAAGTGGCCGCTTCATTCAATGTCTTTTCTACATATATGGATTTTTTCTTTGGGTCACTGAACTTTCGGATAAGGTGAATAGAGTCAGCACGGTAGATAACCATGAACTTATTGTCCAACCAACTGCTTATCAGCGCAACCAGCTTAGAACTGAACATTGTTTTGAAACCGTTCATCAGAAAAAGTTCTTCGTCGTTCAAATTGCTTTTTGCAAGAGAAATTGCACCTTCTGCATTCTGTTCAAAAGCATTTACGAGAAGCCCTTGAATCGCATCCAAAGCATCGAACTCTAAACCGTCATTTCTCGAAAAAATCAGGGAGTCATTAATGGTTAGTGTTTCAGATAACACCTTACGCTTGTAATCAATATCTAAAAATTTGCCTAAAGCTGCAGAAAAAGAATACTCCACTAACATCCCGTCTGTGATAAATTTAATAGCAAAGCTTACCGGATCGGTACTTTCATTGGAGTTGTTCGGAATCAGTTCCAAGGCCGTAGCAGCAGCGTTCGGGTCGCTCTTATCGTCATCATTACGAATATTGCCACGTAAAACAATTGATTTAAAGGTATCCATTGCACCAATGATATTGGTTTTTCCAGAGGCATTTGGCCCATAAATGACAGCGGAAGATAAACCCTTATAGCCTTTCTTTCCAAGGGTTTCTTCCAACACGCTATAATCAAGGCCTTTTTGCTTGGGCGCTGGCATAAGAGAAAATACAAGTTCATTTTTAAATGATTTATAGTTCTTAGTTTTAAATTCTAACAGCATATACTTTTCCTCCATTCTGCAAATTATACGCAAAATTATATTCTTATTATATGCTATATACTACCCAGATGTCAATTTATTATTCCTATTCTGCAAAAATACTGCAGAATGGATTAATAAATTTTGGCGATGTGTACTGAATGCAGAACACAACCTACCGTGAAGTATAGCTACGGCGAGTCGTGCTCTGCATGGAGATAAATTATCTCACCAATCCCAACCTATAATTTTTGAAATTGTCGGAGTAGGTCAATATGCTTTTGGGATTTCTGACAAATGCGGTGGGCTTTGGTTGCCATGTATTCGATCAGGCAGTCTTTGGGTATCAGGTATTTGTTGTAGTACCACACCCCGAATAATTTCTTTTTGGCTATCCATTCTGACACTGTGGTTTTGCAGTAACCGGTCAGCTTCACAGTATCGTCCACGGTAAGGGCATCAGGAGAGCTGCTCCACCTTTTCTTCAGCATTATCATAAACTTGTCTGAATCTATTGGCTCCTGCATTTGCTTTATCGATCTGAACTTTGTTCTGCTGGAGAAAATTCCTGGAGGTGTCTGCAGAGATTCGGGGTATTTTTCTAACTTTGTGAGATAAATAATTACATCGTCTATCTGGATTTTGAAACGGCGAGTCTTTTTACCCGAGTCCTTGCATGGGATATACCCATTCTCTAAAATCCATGTGGCTTTTCTTTTACTTATTCGGCAGATTCGATAAAGTTGATCCTGACTTATTATTTCCGGGTATTCATCCCGAAGGTAAGAGTAGTCTGTTGTCATAGCTATTCCTCCAATCACATTGATCCCCAGACAGAAATACATGCTCTGTCTGGTTAGGTTATTCACTTGAAAATCAATGTCAATGGTAGGAAAGGCTGTGATTTGTATTCTCAAAAACTCGGGAACCCAAGGTATCTTAAAGTCTTTTCGGTTCATATTTTTCTACGGTTTTTCTACACTTTTTCTACACTTTGGCTCAAAAACCCTGAAAATCGGGGTTTGGCGTGAGTGCAGTGAAATCAAGGGTTTGTGCCTTTAAAGCCTTATTTCATGCGGGTTTGAGGGGACTTATCTTCCCTTAAAGTTACTCTCGTGAACCTATCGAAACTTGCCCTCAAATAACTCGAAATCAGTTTGGCGGCAACGCTACGTGGGTTCGAATCCCACCTTCTCCGCCAAAATTTTTAGCTACATTTCTTGTTAAAATATACAATGAATTGTAGCTATTTAATTTTATTCTAAAATCCT
>JAQWCB010000041.1 GCA_028707375.1 Bacilli bacterium
AGGCCTTGGCAATGCCGAGAATATTATCGACATATTTGGGAGCAATGCCAGTATTCAAAGGAATGGCACTGGCCAAAGGTGAGGATGAAGTGACATAGGGAAAAGTTCCGTGATCCAAGCACAACATGGCTCCTTGTGCGCCTTCAAAAAGTATTTTCTTTCCCTCTTTTATTTTTTGGTTAATGAGTTTGGAAGTGTCAATTATTTTATCCTTGAGCCGAGCAGCATATCCAACTAATTCTTTATATACATCCTCAATATCATACGTTTTCAATCCGTAACTGGACAATTGAAGATTTTTAATTGGCAAAACAGTTTCGATTCGACTGTGAAGCGATTTGATATCTAAAAGTTCCCCCATGCGCAGGCCTTGTCTAGCGGCTTTATCGGCATAACATGGACCAATTCCTTTCTTGGTAGTACCTATTTTACCTTTTCCTAATTTTGATTCGATAGCTCCATCAAGATCAATATGATATGGCATTAAAATTTGGGCACGATCTGAGATGAATAATTTATAGTTAACAATTCCCGCCTTCTCAAGTCTATCTAGTTCGCTGAGTAACGCTTTAGGATTAATCACCAACCCGTTTGCTAAAACATTGATAGTCTTTTGTGAAAAAATACCTGATGGAACCAAACTCAAAGCAAATTTTTTCCCATCGCAAACAATGGTGTGCCCGGCATTATTACCGCCTTGTGAGCGCACGACAACATCAGCCTTCTGGGCGAAGTAATCGGTGATTTTACCCTTTCCTTCATCGCCCCACTGGCTTCCTTCAATAGCTAAACGCAACATAACAAAATCCCCCTCTAAGATTTTGTAATATAGGTTATTTAAATTTTTCCCTTATTACTTATTAATTTTAGCATTGAAGAAATCATTATTCAATGCGAATACAGTTTATTTTATTTTTTGACTCTTGTATAATAAAGACATCACAAATTGAATATTGGAGATTTTATGGATATTTTTATTAATTTTATTAAGGTTATACTCATGGGAATTGTCGAGGGAATCACCGAATGGCTGCCAATTTCCTCAACAGGTCATATGATTATTTTGGAACAGTGGATTGGACTGGAAGATGTGATGGGAGCTAATCTGTGGGAATTTTTCTTGGTAGTTATTCAATTGGGAGCTATTCTTGCGGTTATTTTTAATTTCTTTTCGCGCCTGTGGCCCTTTGGTAAAAATAAATCGCAAGAGGAGAAACGTGGCATTTGGTATACTTGGCTCAATATCGTAGTCGCCTGCATTCCTGCGGCTATTATTGGCTTTCTTTTAGATGATTGGCTGAATGCCAACCTATATAATTTTATAACAGTTTCGATAATGTTAATTTTTTATGGAATTGCTTTTATCGTTATCGAGGAAGTATTTAAGAAAAAGAAAGTTTCCTTCAAGATTGATGATGTTAAAAATATGTCGTGGAAAGTTGCTTTGATTATTGGCTTTGCGCAAGTTTTAGCTATGATTCCCGGGACTTCGCGTTCCGGTGTGACCATTTTGAGTGCGATGCTTCTCGGATGCAATCGCAAGACTTCTGCGGAATTCAGTTTCTTTTTATCGATTCCCGTCATGTTGGGAGCTTCACTTTTCAAAGGAATAAAATTTATTCATAGCGGCAGCTCAATCAGTGGAATACAAATTGCTTATATTGTTGTTGGATGTATAGTGGCCTTTGTTGTTTCTATTGTTGCAATCAGAATGCTATTAAAATTCATCAAAAAGAACTCCTTCATTGGTTTTGGCTACTACCGAATAGGATTGGGTGTCGTATTGATTGTGTACTATGTTGTATGCCTCAACACGGGAAATTCCGAGTTAGTTAATTCCTCAACCGATTTTATCACTCATAACTTCATTAGCTTGTCAAATTTAGCTAACATTCCAATTCTGTTGAAGTAAATAGCAAAGGAAATAATATTCGTGAAGTAATTCAAAATAAAAATTTGTAGCCAGGTGGTTACAAATTTTTTAATATATAAATACTCGAATTAGTTATTGTTGTGAGCCAATGAATACAGAACTTTATTATCAGTACTTGGGGCGAAATCTGGATTTTCCATGCTGTCGATCTGGACTTCAAAATCGCGAGTAGCAACATGAACTAATTGATTATCGATAGAGGAATTATCCTTATAAAATTCTTCCCAATTTTCATGTGGTAAATGCAAGACTACGACACAAGCATTATTCTTATATGTTTTTAAGCCAATAACTTTGAATCGTTCCTTTTGGGGAAATACCGCAAAATGCCGATTATTATTTGTTATATTTATTGGATGATTAGTAAAAATGTATAATCTAATCTTTCCTATCAGCGCTGAATTAGAACTACGCGGAATTGATAAATCCTGATCGAGTTGATAGATTAAATTCTGTTTGATACTTTCAGACATAAATTTTTTATACTCACCACCGATGTCATAATGAAAAAGTTCAATATCGGTATAAGTTAAGTCTTCAAGTTCTTGGCTGATGGGCAGTATGTCAATTGTCGGATTCATAACAGTTTCTCCCCTTTTAAATGTTTACTTTTGTTTTCTATTTATTATTTTAATATCTTTTAGCCACAATGGTTAATATTTTATTTAAATAATTGAGGATTTTTTTGGCGTTCACGGTTCATTACATCGTATATTTCATCAAAGTCATATATTTTTAATTTCTTATGAACTTCCTCAATTTGCCACTGCTTGATGTTGTAGACATTAAATATAGGTTTCCACCACTTGACGCCTTTGCAAAAATGTTTGACGACAGTGTCACCTTTGATATTTCGCTGCTCGTTAAATTTGTCAGGAAGAATCAATTTGTCTTGAACACAGCGATAGAGAGCGGTCTGATCGGGTAGCAAGCTTCGATGGGTTCTGATGTGCTCAAAGCACTTGGAGAAGAGATCTCTCTCCTTGATAAGTTTCATGTTGAGCAAGAGAACACCAGAATTGCAGTAATCGCGATTAATCCAAGTTTTTCCCATATAGTCTAAGGCGGCACCATATTCATATTTTGACATATCGATGTCGTAAAGCTCGGATATATCTTTGATGACCATAGTATCGATATCTAAATAGATACACTTGTCCTCGATATCTTCGACTTTGTCCATAAATAGCCGAAGCATAGAATAAGGGGTGTAAATGGTATTGTCATTCTTTGTATTCTTAATGTGTTTCTCATAAAGGTCTTTCATATCAATAATTCTTACCATATTTTGAGGATTGAATTGTTTGATGTGCCGTTCGAGAATCTCTCTCTGTTGCGAAGTAACTGGAGTGAATTTCGGATCTTTCTCGGTTACATCCATGGTCAAAATGTTTATAGAAATAGGATGCATTGTTGTTTTTGCAACTGAATATGCTGACATAAAAATCCCGGCGAATATAACTGAATTTCCAGCGTAATATATAGGAATTGTTTTTTTATAATCAATCATTTTTCTTACCTCTTTTCACTATTTTTCTCAGTTTTTCTTCATTTTCTCTAATTTTTTTATTGTACTCGAGAAGTTTTTGCTGCTCTTCAGGAGTCAATTCGTTATGACTACTTTCTTCCTTTTCCTCCGCCTCTTCGCTGTTATATTTAAGGTCTAACTTAGCCGAGACACGTTCGCTTATAAAGTAGCCAAAGCAGGAAAGAATTGCGACTCCATAATAAGTTATCAATCGCCAAATGAGCATGCTGCTCATAGCGATGGCACCCGTGACACCAGGAACGGTTGAAAATATTTTTTGAAAAGCAAATTCGATTCCTCCGGAAGCTCCTGGAGTTGGAACCCAAACCACAATGGTTGAAGCGAAGGAAGTCGCAGCCATAATATAGAAAATATACTGGTTGCACTGAGCGAGATAATCGGGCTGCAAGTTGGCGACCATAGCCATGATGATAAAGAAAGGAACGGCATAATATATAGCCATGGTCACGGCTTTAATCAAAAAAGTTGAGATGAATAAAAGCGGAGATTTAAGTAATTCCTGAGCAGCATTTTGAGCTGAGGAAAAATACTCACCAACCCTTAAGGCCTCCTTTTCTCCTTTTTCCTTTATCTTTTTCTTGTTGCGGGTAATCTTTAAGATCAGACGAATGCTCGCATCGCGAAAGTGACGCGAATATGCCATGACAAAGAAAAGGACAAGAACCAAAAAATTAATAGAGAATCCAATGATAACAATCCAAGTCAAATTTGATATATTTTGAGTGAACTGACGATAGTAATACAAAGAAATGACAGCAAAAGTATTCGTCACTAGCATGAATACAATATAGTTCATCAATAGAATTCCGGTGGATTTACGCACGGGAACACCTGTTTTTTTCATCGCATATGCTTGGAAAGGTTGCCCACCTGTTGCGAAAGGAGTGATGTCATTAAAAAAATGTTCAGTAGTTCCAATTAAGTAAATACGCCAAAATTTCGCTTTTTTGTGAATATGTTTAGTCAAGATGCACAACGGGATAGGGTAAAGAATAAAATAGGCAATTACAAAGATGATTGAAAACCAAATGTAATTTCCATTTGCCTGTCTTAATACATCTATGGTATCTTCAAAATCATTGAGACAAACAACCAAAGCTAGAACGGCAATGGTGATAACTGATGCGAGAATAATATTTCTTAAAGTCTTGCGCTTCTTGTATTTCATATCAATTGATTATATCAACTCTATTGTGATAAGTGAATATGATAATAGAGAATTGATCTACCTTTATTTATTAATCGTCATCATCCTGATTGAGAAAGCGTTTGTCGTTGTTAATTAGTTTAGCTATGTTCGAACAATGGCTGTAGACCCTTTCGTAGCAATTGTTTATATCAACATAAACTAAAGAAATATACTGCATAGCATTACACTCTTTTTTACTTGTTCTTTCGTAGTGGCGCTCAGAAAAATCCTTGACGAGATGAACATATTTCCGTCGCAATTTGATAACATCCAAAGCCAAATCCTTATCATCTAATTCGTATACCTTCTTAGTCTTATTTAAGAGTTCAATGGCATAGTCATTTTGAATGGTTATTTCCTGGCGCAAAGCCCCTTCAATTTTGTTTTTTCGCTCGATGGCTCCAGCGTAAAAATCAATCAAGTTTTCACCATAGTCACCGATGCGTTCAATATCCTTGATAGCTCTTAAAGTTTGCCCATAGGTGCGCAAGTCGCCTTGGTTCAAATCACCTTGATCAGCTTTTAATAAATATTCGTTCAACTGTCGATCGATGCGATCAATCGACTTTTCTAAATCGTGAATATAATCATCCGTTTCCTGATTCGGCTTATCTAAGTAACTTTGCAAAGCGGTAAACATCTTGATTGAAAAATCAAACATATCAAAGGTTGACTGTTTTGCTAGCTCAATTCCGGTGGAAGGAAATTCCTTGATGGTATTGTCATCTAATTCCTTAATTATTATTTCGCTGTGTTCCTTAGAATTACCCTTGATGACCTTTTTAGCCAAGCGACACAAAGGGTTAATAAATGGAAATACAATTAGAGTAGTAGTTAGATTAAAAATAATATGGGAGACAGCAATTTGTAGTTTGGGATCCATGGACCAACTTGGACTATTCAGTAGCCACCCTTTAAAAATATAGATGATAACCATGAATAAAAGGGCTCCGAGCACATTAAAAACAACGTGAACAAAAGCGGTTCTTTTGGCGGTCGGACTTCCTCCAATCGCTGCCAAAACAGCAGTGATGCACGTGCCGATGTTTGCTCCAAAAAGGATGGGAAGAACTCCGAATAAAGTCACGCCAGAAACAGTACTAACGGCATATATTCCTTGAAGCACACCGATGACAGCACTGGAACTTTGCAACGCAATCGTGGCAATAATTCCAACTAACAGTCCTAGCCATGGTGAATTGTTTAGCCCGATGAGCAAATCACTAAACCACGCCTCGCTCGAAAGTGAACCCAAAGAATTTTCCATAATTACTAAACCAAAGAAGACACTGCCAAAGGCAACTAAAAATTCCCCAGAGTAAATCCATCTTTTACGCTTGGCAAGCATAATAATTAGTGTACCAATCAGTATGACAATAGGAACATATTCGGCAAAAGGAATAGAAATTAAGAAAGCAGTGATTGTTGTACCGATATTTGCCCCAATAATTACCGCCACAGCTTGTGGAAGAAGCATAACGCCAGCTCGAACGAGCCCGATGACTAAAGCAGTGGTTCCTGAACTTGATTGAATAATAGCTGTGAATCCAATACCAGCGGCAACACCCTTGATAGGCTTATTGGTAAACTTTGTGATATACTTGCGAAGTTTTTGACCGGCCCCTTTTTTAAGTACACTCGAAAGAAGGAAAATTCCATATAGGAATAATCCTAATCCGCCCAGCATTGTCGACCAAAACGCAAAATCTTGATAATTAGTTAAATAGTTCATCGATTTAATTTAACATGAACGGAACCAAATTTGTATATAAAATGTAAAAAATATTTGGCATTTGTATTGAAAGTAACGAATGAATATCAATAGTAAATAAAAGGTAAAAAAGTTGCATTAATTAAAGAAGAAATTTATCAATTATTTGCCTACATTAGATAGCAATATTGATATTCTTCAGCTTCATTTTTGTGAATTAGATAAGAGGATGAATTTAATATTGCCGATGGCCTGAAAGGAGCGATGTGTCAAATAAAGAGATTGGGTTAGAGTTATTTGGCTGTGAAAATTCTAGTGAAATCTTATTTATTCATTGCTTTTATGCAAATAATGTCTATAATTTTTATTGTAATTTAACGTATTCGTTTGAGCAAGCTAGAATATGATACTTCTTTTTAAAAAAAACTTGCATAAGCCCTTATTATATGATTAAATTATACTTGCGTTGGATCAGTGGTGTAGCGGTTAACATGCCTCCCTGTCACGGAGGAGATCGTGGGTTCGATCCCCATCTGATCCGCCATGATTATAGTGGCCCGGTAGCTCAGTTGGTAGAGCAAGGGACTGAAAATCCCTGTGTCGAGGGTTCGATTCCCCCTTGGGCCACCATATTAAAAACGATAAATATGATACATTTGGTATCATTTTTTTTTACGAAAAATCGCGTTAAATTGGTGCTTTTTTTTGATTAATAGATAAATTACCTCGGGTTACGACTAGCATTTCTAGATCCTTTTTAGAGAAAAATAAGGCTCACTAGTTAAATGGATTATGCTAGGGGATGCACTCATTAAATGGATAAGGGGTAGAGAGTACGCTCGTGAAACTAAATTTTGCTAAGAGGTTTCATTTTGAGAAAATCCCATGATATAACAATATAAAGACTGAAATTTAGAAAGTTTTGCGATTTATAATGAAAATAATATTATTTAGAAAAGGTTTTGATTCTGGTGCCGGTGGAATGCCAAGCCCAATTTTGCCAGATGGAACTTTATTATCTATGCCTATACCAAGTGGTGACAAAATTAAATACTTTGAGTTAAAATATAATGAAAAAACATATTTTGCCTTAAAAAGAAGAAATTGCAAAAATAAAAACATACTCTATTGCAAAAAACTATATCTTTATATATAATAGAATAATAAGAGGTGATATTATGCAATTATTTGATTTTTCAGCATATAAGTTAAGCGGTATAACATATGGTG
>JAQWCB010000042.1 GCA_028707375.1 Bacilli bacterium
TCGAGTTGGATCAAGAGCGAGCATCAATCTTTCTAGACCAAAACTAAATCCTATTCCTTCCATAGCTGGACCGCCAAGTTCTTCCATGAGTTTACCATATTGGCCGCCAGCCCCGATGGCTCCCAAATTGCGGTTTAGCGGATCGTAAATTTCAAAAACCAAACCAGTGTAATAATCGAGTCCTCTCACCAACCTCTCGTCGCGCTTATACTCGACCTTCAATGCATCCAAGGCCTTGAGCATTGTCGCGAAATTCTGCTTATCTTCGTCGACCAAATAATCAGAAATTAGTGGTGCGTGCTTATTTATTTCAATATCTTGTGGAACTTTACAATCAAGCATGCGCAATACATTCACCTGATATCGGCGATGGCAATCATCGCACATAGTGTCAATTTTATCCTGATAGTACTCGTGCAAGGCTTTCTTATAGTTAGCGCGCGATTCATTTCCACCTAGATAGTTGACCTTCAAATATAGTTCGTGTCCTAATATTTCCTCTGCAGCACGATATAATAGAAGAACTGAATCCATCGCTGTCATCGTATCAATCTTATTGTCAAAGAATTCAACTCCAAATTGATGAAACTGACGAAGACGGCCAGCCTGAGGACGTTCAAAACGGAATACTGGTCCGCAATAGGCCAGTTTTATCGGAAGATTAGGTGAAGCAAAAAGCTTGTTTTCAATAACCGCACGATTGACAGAAGCGGTAAACTCGGGACGCAAAATATAATTGTGTTCGCCCTTGACGTCAAGCTTAAACATTTCTTTGGAAACAATGTCGGAACTCTCTCCAACTCCACGAACAAAAAGTTGCTGATCCTCAAACATCGGAACATCAATTCTCTCACATCCAAATTCATCTGCTAGTGAAAACAAAGATTCTTCAATCGCATCAAAGAGCATCTTGTCCTCGCCGATAAAATCCGAGGTGCCACGCGGTTTATTTATTCGTTCTATCTTCATATATCAATTCTCCTTCTAATGAAATTCACGCTGAACTTCATATACTGATTTAACTTGCTTCAAATTTTGAAATAGTATATTTAACTTATCCAAATTGACAACTAATGCTGTGAGGGAAACAATGGTTACACCTTGAACCGCACGATAATTGGCCGAAAAGTTAATTACTGTCGCCCCGAGAGAGCTTACCTTATTCATAACATCCACAACAAGATTCGGCCGATCGTAACATTTCACAATGATATCAACAGGATATTTAGTCGTATTAGGCGTATTCTTATTCCATTTGACATCGACCAAACGCTGTGTCTCATTAGCGATGTTCGGACACCCGACGCGATGGACAGTTATTCCCCGTCCTTTTGTAATATAGCCAATTATTTCATCCCCAGGAATCGGTGAGCAACAGGTAGCTAAATTCATCATCGCCGAGTCGCCATTAGCAAGAACTACAACATCCTTATTATCTAACGAATCAGCCTTGTTCGAATTTGATTCAACCTGGTCTATCAAAGCCCGTTCCAAGGATGAATTTGCTGGCTCCAACTTGAGATAATCAATAACCTGCTGAGGCATAATATTTCGATTGCAAATTTTGAGATAAAACTCTTCTTCATTCGCACACTTAAAATGTGAGTATACCTTAGCGTCGATAACATCTTCAATCTTTTGTTCAATCTTTCGTTCCTTGAATGAATCGATCAAACTGATCTTGCCCTTTTCAATTTGGCTATCCTTAACTAAATCAGCATTTTGTCGCGACAAAAATTTCCGAATATGTGATTTGGCAAAATTCGATTGAGCAATATTGAGCCATTCCGAATTGGGAGTAGAATCCTTTTTGGTCTCAACTTCAACAATGTCACCCGTACGCAATTTTGCCGACAGAGGAACCAATTTATTATTGACCTTTGCGGCATATAACGAATCCCCGATACGCGTATGTATGCGATAAGCAAAATCAATTGGCGTCGCCCCATTAGGTAGGGAAATAACCTTTCCCTTTGGTGTAAAAACATATACATTCGCAGAAAAAATATCTTTCTGCATCAAATTAACAAAGTCCTGAGCGTCCTTCTCGTAGCCCTCTTCATCGCTGGAAATATCAACAAAGTCCTTGAACCAATGAAGTCGCTCTTCAATATCTTTCTGCTCCTTCTTGGGATCATAGGTTGTTCCTTCTTTGTAACGCCAATGGGCCGCAACTCCACCTTCCGCTGTCTCATCCATTTCTCTCGTCCGAATTTGGATTTCAAAAACGTGTCCATCGCCAGAAAGAATTGTCGTGTGCAGTGATTGATATAAATTGGGTTTAGGCATTGCGATATAATCTTTAAATCGACCAGGCACCGGAATAAACGCTGAATGAATATATCCAAGAATTTCATAACAATTTGTCTCGGTTTTCGTAATGATTCTCAGCGCCAATATATCATAGATATCCTTAAAGGAATAATTTTTGATATACATTTTTTTATATATCGAATAAATGGATTTAACTCTGGAAGATATCTCATATTCAATTCCAGCTTTATCGAGCAAAGCTGTCACTTTATTCCGAATTTTTGTCAACGATGCGGTAGAATTTTTATTTGTCACATCAAGCTCATTCTCAATTTTTTTAAATTCATCAGGTTTCAAATAGTATAGGCACAAATTTTCCATTTCAGATTTAACTTGATTTAAACCAAGTCGATGAGCGATAGGAACATAAACATCTAAGGTTTCATTAGCAATGCGTTGCTGTTTCTCCGCCGGCTGAAATTGCAAAGTCCGCATATTGTGCAACCGATCAGCCAATTTAATGATGATGACACGTATATCCTTAGCCATCGCTATGAATATTTTACGATGATCCTCCGCCTGAAAATCACTGTTGTGGAAATCAGAAAGACGAGTTATCTTGGTCAATGATTCGACTAAAAAAGCTACTTCCGCTCCAAATTTCTCCGTTATTTCTTCCTTGGTTGTATTGGTATCTTCAATGGTATCGTGAAGAAATCCAGCCATGATAGTAGCCGGAGAAGTGTGAAGTGAGGCCAAAATAAAAGCAACCCCCAAGGTATGGGTAATATAAGGGTCACCCGATTTACGAAACTGACCTTCGTGCTTGATTTTGGCAAACTCATAAGCTTTTTCAATCCTAACAAGGTCTGCCTTATTCGTAATATACTTTGAAATTGAATCTTTTACTTCTTCAAAAGTATAAACCTTGTTTTCAATTATCATATTTCACCTTCTTTATTTATAGACACAATATGGCTTTAAAAGGAACTCCTGTCAATTCTCTCGCGTTTTTTAGTACATCCAATTCAATGAAGGTTAAAGCGCCAACTACTTTTCCGCCATTTTCTTCAACCAGTTCTTTAACCGCCTGAAGAGTACCGCCAGTGGCCAACAAATCATCAACGAGAACAACCCTTGTTCCTTTTTTAATCGCACCCTTTTTCAATTCGATAGTAGTCTGATTGTATTCCAAGGTGTAATCTTTAGAAATGACTTCACCCGGTAGCTTGCCTTTTTTGCGCGCCATGGCAAATCCCACATTTAATTTATACGCAATCGGAACGCCAAAAACAAAACCCCGAGCCTCCGGACCGATAATTAAATCTGGCTTCCACTCATCAACAATATCAGACATATCATCAACGGCTTGATGCAACGCTTCACCATCGGCTAAAAGTGGCGAGATATCCTTGAACGAAATTCCTTTTTTTGGAAAATCTTCAATGACGCCTATATACTTTTCATAATCCATAAGAACTAAGTTTCCCCCTTGTTATATAACTATAAAATTATAACATATATGATTGTTAAACATGAATACTTATTGGATGATATATATTTATATTCAAAGTATATTTTTCTTTCAATTATATAGATTGTTTTTGCTTTTTATAGAATAAATATATTTTTCTTTTTATCAGTCCAGTCTCTTAACTTACCATAACTTTTTGCTAATCATACCTTATGTAAAGATATGACTAATCAGCATTTTATACAATGTGTGAATCGAAAAATTCTTCAGACTTGTTTGTCACCACTTTTCTTGTTAAAAATACCATAATATACTAATATACATATATGATATTGACAGGGAGAAAACTATGGTAAAATACATCACACCTTATGGATTTTGTTTCGGAGTAAGAAATTCATTGAACAAAGTTCGTGAACTTCACAAGAATCGCCCTGGGGCCAAAATTGTTTTTGTCTATCCGCTAGTTCACAGCAAAGAAACGAATGCGATGATATATAAAGAAATAAAGGCAACAAATTATTCTCCCGATGTTCCCCAGAAGGAATATCGTGGCGCATACTTAATTTTCCCCGCTCACGGAATGACAGCCGTCGATCATCGCTTTGTTAAATCGCTCCAAGCCAAATATATTGATTGTACCTGTCCCGTATTATTAAACACCAAGAAATTGATAAAGAAAAATCTTTCTGATGGCAAGAATGTTTTTTTCCTCGGGAAAAAAAATCATTCAGAATCGCGCTTTATGTGTGATATCGATTCGCGAATTCATTTTATTTCAACCGATGAAATCGATACGTATGACTATCAGCATTTGAACGATTTTTCATCAATATATCTCTATCCTCAATCCACTTTGAGCCAAGAGACACTCAATCGATTTAACGCCAATATTAAGAAATTCTACAAGGGAAAATACCTCCCTTATCATTTGTGCATCGAATGTCTAAAGCGATGGAATAACGGAAAGAGTATCGTTCCAGCTCTGAATGATACCTTTATTATTGTCACCGACCAAAGTTCATCTAACGGAAATGAGTTTGCCGATTTGTTGCGCAATAAATTTTTCCGAAATAAAATCTATACAATTGAATCATATCAGCAACTAAAATCACTAAAAAAAGAGATAAACTTTAGAGGCAATATATATATTGGTAGCGCCACTTCAACTCCAAATAAATTGGTTGAAAAAATTGCTAACCACCTTAAATTTTGGTCTTTTTGCAAACGACTTGTGCCTCAATTTCGTGATCGAAACTAAAAATCTCAATTGACGAATCCAATGATTTTATATCTTTAACAATCTGTTTAATAAAAACTCTTTCGACTTCGTGAGGAATATCTAGGTAGTTGAAGTGACGTTCCAATATATCGCGTCGAGTGTGATGTGCCATATCACCTGATATATAGATATCACATTTTTCTTTTTGGGCAAATATATAATCGCGGGAAGCACCTCCACCAATGATTCCCACTTTATTAATCGGTCGAGAATTCCCCTCAACCAATAGTCCATATGTCACGCCCAAGCTATCTATAGCGTATTGTGTGAATTCATCAAGCGGCATTTCATGTTGAAGATTGCCGATTCGCATTGAAGGACAATTATCCGGAATATAAATATTTTCCAAATTCAACCGATGCGCTAATATTTCATTCATTCCGTATCGAGCATTGTCGAAACACGTGTGAAAAGAATATACACAAGAATGTAAATCGTTTTCAGTAATAGCAGTAACCCTACTCTTATACTCATCAGAATTAAGTATCGCCATTCTGGTTCCAAAGATAAAAGGATGATGAGTAATTATTAAATCAGGCTTAATCGCTTTGGCTTTTTCACACATCTGGCTGTCGTAATCAAGACACACCATAACTCTTTTTGTCTCCGATTTTAACTTGCCGATTTGTAAGCCGCATCGATCCCAAGTCTCCTGACCCTTTTTCGGATACTTTTTCCATATCATTCTAATTAATTTTTGACTATTCATAATATCTTAATCCTTCTTTAATTTGATTCAATTGCCGTTTCAACTGATTCTTACTGCTTTTAGAAATCAATTCACTCTGAAGCAATCGATCAATTCTTATCTTATTCTTTATTAAGTATTTGTAAAGAACACGATCGTTGTTTTCTAAAGAAAATTTACCATATTTGAACATAGTTTCATCGCATTCATCATGTCCTTTTATACATTTTATAACAGGATAAGTCTTTTCTTGTTCATTCAAATATATTTCACATACCGCTTTAAATCCTAATTTGTCGACAACTTTTCTCAAGGTGTAAGCATCGGATTGCGGTTCGAGAACAAGATACAAAAAATTATTGAGACCATACTTGGCAGACGATAAGATATTAGCAATTTGCTTTCCGCCCATTCCGGCAATAATAACTTCCTGGTAATCTCGATAGTCAAAATCCAAGCCATCCGCAAATAAACAATTTACATAGTCAGAAGCCGAATTTTTTGCTATATTATCGCACAAGCGCTTATATGGTCCCTTTTTATTTTCGGTGGCAAGAATTGGGCCCTTGTGCCCCCTTTGAACTAAGTATAAATCCAGATAGCCATGGTCAGCACCGATATCGATACAGGGAAATGGTTCAACCATATCTGCAATTTTCTTTAATCTTGGCGATATTTTAATTTCACTCATCAGTTTTATTCATATTCTCCTCTAAGATTATACGCATTTTTCGGATCGCCTTAACAATTATTTGTCGTGCCCGTTCCCTTGTTATATGGCCACATACGCCTACTTGCTCCAATGTATGAGGAGTTTCACCATCCAAACCGTAGCGCAATTCAAGGAATCTTTTCTCGCGCGGATCCAATTTATCAAGTGCATATTCGATGTCATCTCTATGATAATCCAAGAGCAAGGAATGTACATCATCTGTTCCGAGTTGATCCTCAAATTTTCCATCTTTATCCTTCGATCGCTTTGCTTCAAGCGAAATGATAGGAGCATCATAACTCAATATTTTGTCGACTTTCTGTGCGGTATATTCGCCACCCAATGCCTCAGCAATTTCCTCCGATGTTGGCTCGTGTTCAAGTTTGCCCAACAATTTCGACCGCGTGGACTTTACTTTGCTCAACATGTCATTCATATAGACTGGTATTTTTATTGAATTGCCGTATATTGACCGCGCGCGAATTACTGATTGCTTAATCCAAAAACTAGCATATGTTGAAAATCGACAACCTTTCTTATAATCAAATTTCAAAGCTGCCTTCATTAGACCCATATTACCATACTGAATAAGATCTTCGTACGACAAACCATTGTTGCTCGCTAGACGATATTTTTTGGCAATACTAGTAACCAGTCGCAGGTTGCTATTAACCAATTTCTCTATCGCCGCCTTATCATTATTTTTTTCAATGCGCTTCGAGAGTTCAATCTCTTCTTGAGCCGTAAGTAATGGATACTTAGAAATATCCGAAAAATACATATTCAAAGCGTTGTTGGTCGAATAAGCGGCCATTCTATTCTTTTCATAGTACGATACCTTTTTAGGCTCATCAACATAGATATTATTATCTTGCAAATATTTATCGACAAGCAAAAATTGTTCTTCATTAATATCGTATTTTTCGTAGATATCATCGACTTGATCTTCAGAAATTTTGCCATTTTTTTTGATTGTTTTTTGCACTTCTTTTTTTATGCTGTCGAAATCAAATGCCGATTTTTTCACAATTATATCCCCTTTTTGCCATACTTATATTTCATTATAGCAAAAAAAATGTTCAGCAACCACTGAACATTCTTTTTTAAATTTTTTAATTTATCTCATCGAGATAATCACGCAACTGTTT
>JAQWCB010000043.1:0-2809 GCA_028707375.1 Bacilli bacterium
AGATAATTTACTTTCTCCTTGATTATTTGCTCCAACTTTAGCTTTTTAATCAAATAGTTATAATATTCTACATCAACTTTATGACTAGAATACTCCATTGGCATTTGAATATTTTCCTCAACATTTAAATAATCTATCAAATAATACGACTGGAAAACAAAACCGATTTGATCATTGCGCAACGCACAATTATCGTGTCGCTTATCCACCTTTTCCTCATTTATAATTAATTCCCCTTCAAAATCGTTATCGAGAAGCCCCAAGATATTCAATAAGGTTGTCTTTCCACTACCTGATTCACCTAAAATAGCATAAATCTTGCCACTGTTAAATTTGTATGACAACTTGTTAATAATTGTTCGATAACCAAACTTTTTTGATATATCCCGTATTTCATAACAATAATTTTCCATAATATTATGTACACATCCCTTTATCTATTATAACTTCACTTTTTTACCGCTTAAGTAAATTGATTAATACCTATCTATAAATAAAAATCTTCAATTTGTTTTAGTATAATTGATTGTGTTTTTTTGTCAATGTTGAAAAAATGTAATTATCAATAGTATATACTAGAATCAATAATTTTTAGGAATATTATTAACTTCATTTTTTCAAAACAAAAAAGATGTTACTAGGCATTATTGTTTATCACCTATATGTAACATCTTTTTTGATTCTAAATAATATTCAATACTTATTTTGCTTGGCTAGCGACAATCTTTGCTCCAGCTTCGCAAGCCTCAGCTAACTTATCAGTCTCACTTTCAATTTTTTGATTGATTCCATCTTGTGTATTGCGCTGAATCACGTGATGAACTAAAAAACCAGATAGACCGACGGCAAGCCCAACAACCGCGATGATAGCCCCACCGATAATCCACCCAATGTTAGTGGGATCTACTAAGAAGCACAATAATATTCCAACAACCATAATAATTAAACCTATAGTTCCTACGGAAAGCCCAGGAATCATCCCTGCATTCTTTCTCTTTCTTTCAAGAATCTTAATTTGATTAAGACTAGCATCTAATTTACGCTCAATTTTTGTCATCTCAATATTCTTACCGATTTCACGATTCCTCTTAAAAGACAATTCAACATAAAACATTGAAGAATCTGGAATCTTGCTACTTATGAGATTATATCCAAGATTGGCATAACTATCGCTAGTAAGCACCTCCATTTCTCTCGTCGTACGAATAATCTTGTAATCATATACCTTAGCATTTGTTTCTTCTGTAGACATAATTAATCCTCCTTTTTTTGATTAAATCTATTACTTATCTTCGCCAATGATTTTATTGCTTAAATCAACAATTTTTGCCGCGTAGCGCTTTTTACGACTATTGGTAATCAAATAGTACAAAGGGCACGCCAACAAGGCAACAACAAGCCCCGGGATACTAATGGCAAGTCCTGTACCCATTACTTCATCCACCATAATTAGTGACATTCCTAGTCCCATAGCTAGTATACCTATAGTTCCAACAACATAAGATGCAATCTTCCCTGGCAACTTAACTCTTTTGTTAAGAGTTTCCAATTCTTCTAAACGCGTAGCCTTTTCGCTTTTGGGGGAGTAAACTTCCCTTATTCTTTGTGCTTTTTTAACTTCATTTTCCATTTTGCATATTTCCTTTAAAATTTATCCGAGTCTTACAATTGCTTTATCAAAGAAATCTTATTGCTAACTCTTGATCTTGAATTAACTAAACTTAATTCACTGTCGACATCTAGAAGGCAAAGCCATTTAATTTTCTTATATAAATCAATTCCTTTATCGAACAATTAAATTATAAATAGAAATTCGCTCAAAAAAACAACACGACAAACGATAGTGTTGGTTTGAACCTTTAACTCAACACTTTGATTTTTTTTGTTGGAATAATATAGAAAAAAAGCATTGTTATTTCAAAAAAGCTGTAAGAAGAATAACAAATGCTTTGTAAAAATCTTTTAAATCTACAAAAATCAAAAAACCAGTTCAGTATTATTTTCGCCCGGTGCTAACTTAAAATATTTGTTAGTTAAATAAGAGTTATCCCAGCTAGTGATAGAAACACTGTAATAATAAGCACGCCAACTTATTACAATTAAACTCTCATCGCGTTGCACCTCGGATAGACATACATTTAAATACTCTGCATCAACGACGGCTTCGACGTCCAAACCATCATTGTAGATATACCTTTTTGCTGGTCGCAAACTTTCATAACTTGTTGGATCTATATCATAAGTAGTGTCAGTTTCCTCTACAGCTATCTGTATTTCCGTCGGCTTACTATATAGAAAAGAAAAATTGGTTGCATTGTCTTTTTTCATTTGGGCAAAACTTGATTCTTCTTGCTCACTCCATTTTTCAGTATCAAAATCATATAAGTAGTGTTTATATGTATTATCAGAAATATATTTATAAAAATGTGTAACCTGTTTAGATAAATCGGCTAAATCGCGATTGTATTCAATCAATTGCCAATCATTGCCAATTTTAGCCGTCTTAAAGTACCAGGGGTTTCCCTTATTAAAAATGCTGGTATCGCTTATCTGCATCGTCATTTCAAAATTTTCTGGAAGAGAGTAATCTTCAATTGAAACCTCACTTGATAAATAGCTTGTATTTGATTCATTATTTTCGCATCCACCCAGTACCATCACAGAAAGAATTCCTAAGAGTAAAGTTTCGAATTTAAATAATCTTTTCATAATAAATAATGCATACCTTAAAATTTAATTTTTAATTGCTAAATTTTAAATATGAACCCCTTTCCAGTTTGTATTTTATCCGTTCAGTTAACTAAAAAAT
>JAQWCB010000043.1:2909-7435 GCA_028707375.1 Bacilli bacterium
AGTTTCGAATTTAAATAATCTTTTCATAATAAATAATGCATACCTTAAAATTTAATTTTTAATTGCTAAATTTTAAATATGAACCCCTTTCCAGTTTGTATTTTATCCGTTCAGTTAACTAAAAAATTTGACTAATTTATCTCTATTATTAATTTTAATATATAATTCAAAATAAATCTATAGTTCTTCATGGATGCTTTATATTTTTCAGCGAATAAATAGGAGCAAAGGAATCAAAAAAACATCGCAACTGATTCTTTTGACGTCGCTATTTAATCTATATACCATAATTTCAGATGATCGCTTAGATATTTCATTATTAAATTTTATGACTAAATCGTATATACTGAAAAAGAATATTTTGATTATAAGAGTAAGGAAAGAGGAGCACAAATGAATATTTCAAAAAAACTACCCCTGGATTCATTGGTTAATACTAGAGATTTAGGTGGAATTAAAACCAAGGATGGAAAATTAATAAAAAAGAATTTAATCTTTCGCTCAGGAAAATTAAATAAATGTTCAGAATCAGACATAAAAAAACTCTATGAAACTTACAATGTTCGAACTATCATTGATTTTCGAACCGACCATGAAAGTAAGCAGGCCCCCGACCGGTTGTACAAAGATATGATAAGAATATCCAACCCAATTTTAACGGAAACCCAGATGGGCATTACTCGTGAAGAAAAAGAGGCAAAGCGCGATACTAATCTCATTTTCGTCAAACGTATTCTCAATAAAGAAGGTAGATATGGCCTCAAATTCATGAAAGGCCTGTATTTAAATTTTATTGAGGATAGTTTCTGCACTTCGCAATACTCTCGTTTTATTAGATTATTAATAAGTGAAAATAAGGGGTCCATTCTATATCATTGCTCTGTTGGCAAGGACCGAGTAGGAACCGGAACAATTATTTTCTTGAGCCTCTTAGGTGTTGATCAAAAAGATATTCTCCAAGATTTCGTTTTAACTAACGAATACATCGAACCGGAAATTAAAAAGGAAATTAAAGAGCTTTCCAAAGACATTGACAATCCTAAACTTGAGGAAACTTATCGCGATCTCTTCTCAGTTAGAGTTAGCTATGGCGAAGCAATTATGGACTACATCAATAAAAATTTTGGTTCCTTCGACAATTATCGAAAGGAAATTTTAAAAATAACGGATGATGAAGTTGAGATGCTTAGACAAAAATATTTGCAATAGACTTTTTTGAAAATTTCTTCATAAAAAAATGGATGCCTTCCGACATCCATTTTTCTCTTGTTTCAATCTTTTAATAATATTCGACTACATCAGTTGTACTGAGTAAGAATTGCTTTTCTTCACCTTCATACTTAAGTGACATCGCTGCAGCGACAATAGGAACCCAACGCAAGACATATTGCTTGGCAGTATCTGTTTTAGCACAAAACAAGTCCAAGTATTTCTTTGCTTCTTCTTTTCGACCCTTGAGACCAAACCACAAATAAGTTATAGCCACATCAGCTGAGGCATTTCCCTTGGTTGCGTGAGCCCAGTCCAAGACATAGAAATCACCTTTTTTATCAATGATTATATTCGTGGGATTAAAATCGCCGTGGCACAATTTATCGTGCTTGGGCATCGCATCTAAACGCGAATGGAGTTCATAGCGCGTTGTAGCCGAAATATAATCTTTGGTCTGAGATATTCTATCCTGCAATTTTGAAGTCAATCGATGTAATTTTGGAGCATCAATCTGTTGCATTTGAATCTGCAAATCAACCATTTTCTCCAAATATTTTTCTTTTTTATCAGGATTTTTTTGAATATAACTTTCAAGCGTTTCCCCCTCAATAAACTCGTAGGCGATACACCAATTATCACCAACCTTGAATACCTCTTGAAGCTTGGGAATATTTATTCCTTTACCTTCTACGCGGGATTGACAAACAGCTTCGTGTAATACTTCAGCTTGTGGAACCAACTTATTATCAAATTCTTTAATGAGAGAATTCCCACTCTTATAAATTTTCTTGTTGGCACGCTCCATCAATAATTGTTCTAATTTTTTCATTATAACTTTATCTCCTATTTTCCGTAGTAGCACTTTAAGTATAAGTCTTTTATCTCCGAAACTAAAGGATAGCGAGGATTGCATCCGGTGCACTGATCGTTAAAAGCACTTAAACTCATTTCATCTAATGTCGCCAAGAAATCTTCTTCTTTAACTCCAGCATCTTTAATTGTCATAGGAACTTCGACATCCTTCTGCAAATCTTCAATTTTCTTTAATAACTTTTCAAATACTTCTTTATCCGTCTTGCCTGTTAAGCCCAATTCACGACCAACCAAAGCATATTTGGCTAAGGCCGAAGGATATTCATATTGAGGGAAAGTTCCCATCTTTGTCGGATTTTCACTCGCATTGAATTTCATAACTTCACGAAGCAATATGCAGACAGCAATACCGTGAGGAAGATGGTGATACGCTCCCAATTTATGACCCAAAGAGTGAGCAATTCCCAAGAAAGCATTACCAAAAGCAATACCAGCCATAGAAGAGGCATAAGCCATCTTCTCACGGGCAAGAGGATCTTCTCCACCCTTGTGATAAGCTCGAGGCAAGAATTCAAAGACAGACTTTAAAGACTTAATAGCATAAGCATCGGTATAGTCAGAAGCCATTACGCTAACAAGCGCCTCAAAATCGTGAACCATAACATCCACACCTGAAGCTCTTGTTCCCCCCTTAGGAATATTCATCGTTAAATCAGGATCGACAATAGCCATTTCAGGTAGTAGAGCATAATCGGTAACTGGATACTTTGTTCCCGTTTTTTCATCGGTAATAATTGCAAATGGCGTCGCCTCCGAACCGGTACCGGCCGTAGTAGGAATAGCTACAAATAGAGCCTTTTCTCCCATTTTAGGGAATTTATAAACTCTCTTTCGTATATCCATGAAATCCATTGCCATATCTTCAAAATCTGCCTCTGGATGTTCGTACATAACCCACATAATCTTTGCGGCATCGATAGGAGATCCTCCACCGAAAGCAATAATAGTATCAGGTTCAAACGATCTCATACGCGCTGCACCATCGCGGGCACATTTCAATGTTGGATCAGGAGCAACATCTGAGAAGACTTGATAGGCAATGCCCATCGCTTCTAATTCATCGGTAATACCCTTGGCCAAACCCGATTTATATAAGAAAGAATCAGTAACAATGAAAACTTTTTTCTTGTTATAAACATCCTTAAATTCATGAAGCGCAACTTTTAAGCATCCACGCTTAAAGTACATCTTACTCGGCTGTCTAATCCAAAGCATATTTTCTCTCCTCTCAGCAACATGTTTCTTATTGAGCAACTGATTGATACCGACATTGTCCGATACCGAGTTGCCACCCCAGGATCCGCATCCTAAGGTCATAGATGGCGTAAGCATAAAATTGTAGATATCACCAATACCACCTTGAGATGAAGGTGTATTGACAAGGATACGACACGTTTGCATCTTATCGGCAAAGGCCTTTACCTTGCCCCTCTCGTTTTTCGCATCAACATATAGTGAAGAGGTGTGACCCCAACCACCTTGAACAACCAATTTAAACGCCTTTTCCATCGCATCTTCAAAAGATTCAGCCTTGTACATAGCAAGAACTGGTGAAAGTTTTTCGTGAGCAAAAGCCTCCGAAAAATCAGTTGAAGTTACTTCACCAACTAGAACCTTACGATCAGCGGGAACATTTTTAATTCCAGACATCTCAGCAATCGTTGTCGCTTTTTGACCGACGATTTTCGCATTGACTGAACCATTGATAATAACCGTGTTGCGAACGGGATCCATTTCATCTTTAGCCAAGAAATAAGCCCCGTAGGCTTCCATCTGCTTCTTGAATTCATCATAGATATCTTTATGAACGATGACTGACTGCTCAGAAGCACAAATCATTCCGTTATCAAAAGATTTAGAGTGAATAATTGAAGCCGCCGCCAATTTTATATCAGCACTGCTATCAATAACTGCTGGAGTGTTACCCGGACCAACACCGATTGCTGGCTTGCCTGAAGAATAGGCAGCCGTGACCATTCCGGGTCCACCTGTAGCAAGAATGCAATCAACCGACTTCATAAGCAAAGCTGACAAACCCACGCTGGGAACATCAATCCAGCCGCAGATATCTTTCGGCGCCCCTGCTTTAACGGCCGCTTCGTAGACTACCTTTACCGCATCAATTGTGCACTTTTTGGCACGAGGATGGGGTGAAAAAATGACACCATTTCTAGTTTTTAAACAAATAAGTGTTTTGAAAATCGCTGTGGAAGTAGGATTAGTAGTCGGAACGATTGCCCCAACAATTCCTAATGGTTCAAGAATTTCGCGATATCCCATGTGTTCATTGACATTAATCTCGCCACAGGTTTGAACGTTTTTATATTTATTATAAATATATTCGGAAGCAAAGTGATTTTTTATTACCTTATCTTCCATGACACCCATACCTGTTTCTTCAACCGCTTCTTTGGCCAAAGGTATGCGCATTTTGTTTGCTG
>JAQWCB010000044.1 GCA_028707375.1 Bacilli bacterium
CCATCTTTAGGACCTAAAATGTTGTGGTTAGCAATCATCAATTCAATCGCTTCTTGCTGAGCCTTCTTCGAAAGCGGAACATGAACTGCCATTTGGTCACCATCAAAGTCCGCATTAAATCCGGTACAAACCAAAGGATGTAAACGAATAGCACGACCTTCGACTAAAACTGGTTTAAAAGCTTGAATACCAAGTCGGTGCAAAGTTGGAGCACGGTTGAGAAGAACGGGATGATCCTTGATGATTTCTTCAATCGCATCAAGAACTTTCTTATCTTGATTCTCAATCATTTGCATAGCGGCTTTGCGCGTACCAGCTGTCTCATCTTTCATCAATTTTCCCGCAATAAAAGGTGAGAACAAAGAGATAGCCATCTCGCGGGGAATACCGCATTGATCCATCCGCAAACTGGGACCAACAGCAATAACTGAACGTCCAGAATAATCAACACGTTTACCGAGCAAGTTCTGTCTAAAGCGACCTTGCTTTCCCTTTAGTTGGCTCGAAAGCGACTTCAAAGGGCGATTGCCAGGGCCAGTGACAGCCTTGGAACGACGACCATTATCGATTAAAGCATCAACGGCTTCTTGAAGCATACGACGCTCATTAATAGTAATAACTTGTGGAGCGTGTTGTTCAATGAATTTTTTCAAACGATTATTACGATTGATAACACGACGATATAAATCATTTAAATCGGAAGCAGCGTATCTTCCACCATCAAGAGGCAACATCGGTCTTAAATCCGGTGGCATAACTGGTAAAACAGTTAAAACCATCCAGGAAGGTTCATTTTTTGAACGACGAAAGGCATCGATCAAATCCAATCTCTTCAAGAGTTTAATACGCTTTTGGTTCTTAGGTGAAGTCGTTGTTTTCAATTCTTCCTTAATTTTATTAAGTTCTTCATCCAAATCAACTTCCTTAAGCAATTTTTGAATAGCGCCAGCACCCCAGTCAAATTCAGCACCAGTGTACTGGTGAATAAATTTCGAAGTAGTAGTAAAGTCAACTGGCAATTCCGGATTTCTCAAACGTTCGAGCAAATCGTTAGCGTAAACAATTTGATCATCATCATCGATAACGTGCGAATCAATTAAATCATTGATAACCTCAATAAATTTATCGCGCGATGTCCGTTCATTGAGGACCATGCATTTAGCTAAAGCCTTTGATGTGCCTGGATTCAACACGATGTGAGAAGCATAGTAAACAACTTCTTCAATTTGTTTCGGAGCCACATCAAGTAAAACAGCAATACGCGAAGGCGTTCCCTTTAAATACCAAATATGGGTGCAGGGAGATGCCAATTTAATATGACCCATTCTCTCGCGTCGAACAGCCTTAATCGTTACTTCAACACCGCACTTTTCACATACTTTACCTGCGTAGCGAGGTTTTTTATACTTTCCGCACGCACAGTGATAATCCTTGGTAGGTCCAAAGATTTTTTCGCAGAAAAGACCATCCGCTTCCGGCTTCTGCGTACGATAGTTAATGGTCTCGGCGTTGAGAACTTCACCGCGCGACCATTCTAAGATCTTCTCAGGAGAGGCTAATTTTATTTGAATAGCTGATAACTTATTTAAATCAAATGAATATGCCATGATTATTCCTCCTCATCTTTCTCGATGTCATCGGCAGCACCCAAGATATTTATATCCGGTTCGCTGTCTTCTTCATCTTCCATATCTAATTCGTCTTCCATCTCCTTAGTACCGCGAGATTTCATATCAAAGATGGAGCGTTTAATCTTCTTCTCTTCCATAATTGACTCACTGGTGATTGAGGAAATATCAATTTCTTGATGATTTTCTTTATACAATTTGACATCAATCGCCAAAGCTTGGAGTTCCTTGATAAGAACTCTAAATGACTCAGGCATATTGGGTTTCGGAATCGGCTTACTCTTAAGAATAGCTTCATAGCACTTATTGCGCCCGACCATATCATCAGATTTAATCGTAAGCATTTCCTGCAAAACGTAAGCAGCACCATATGCTTCAAGTGCCCAAACTTCCATTTCACCAAAACGCTGACCACCCTTTTGGGCTTTACCGCCTAAAGGCTGTTGCGTGACCAAAGAATAAGGTCCAATCGCACGGGCGTGAAGTTTATCATCAACCATATGTACAAGTTTGATCATGTACATGACACCAACATTGATTCGCGAGTCAAATCTTTCGCCAGTCTCACCAGAATAAAGGATGGTCTTTCCATCTTTATCCATACCAGCAGCATCCATCATCTTAATAATCTCTTCGTTGGAAATACCATCAAATACTGGAGTTGAAACTTTCAATCCTCCAAGTTTGCGGCAAGCCATTCCCAAATGAACTTCAAGAATCTGACCGATGTTCATACGCGAAGGAACACCAAGGGGATTCAAAAGAATATCAACCGGCGTACCATCAGGTAAGAAAGGCATGTCTTCTTCAGCCACAATACGTGAAATAACACCTTTGTTACCATGACGTCCAGACATTTTATCACCTTCAGAAATCTTACGCTTTTGCGCAACATAAACTTTAACTGACTCTAAAACATTCGGGGGAAGCTCATCGCCATTTTTGCGAGAGAAAGTCTTAACCTCGACTACAATTCCAGCGCCACCGTGAGGAAGGCGCAAGGAAGTATCCTTCAAATCCTTAGATTTAGATAAAAAGATTGACTGCAACAACTTCTGCTCAGGAGATAAATCGGTATCGCCTTTCGGAGAAGTCTTTCCAACTAAAATATCATGTTCCTTAACTTCGGAACCAGGAACGATTATACCTCTAGCATCAAGATTAGCCTTCATGGCTGTTGACAAATTAGGAATATCAGCGGTGATGTGCTCACGACCATTTTTCGTCTTGCGAACATCAATGGAATATTCCACAATATGCAAAGTAGTATAAACATCATCTTTTACTAAGCGCTCAGACATAACAATAGCATCTTCGTAGTTATATCCGTGCCACGTTGTAAAAGCAATGACAACATTTTGTCCCAATGCCAAATCACCATGATCCATAGCCGGACCATCAGCGATAGTTTCACTAAATTTTACCCGTTGACCAACTTTTACGATAGGTGTTTGATTCAAGCAAGTGCCTTGGTTCGACCGCGAGAATTTTTTCAACTTGTATGATCTAATTTTCTTACTATTGTCTTCAAGTACATCAATGCGCTTGGAATCAACATAGGTAACAAGTCCATCATCTTTGGCCACAACAGCTGAACCGGAATCGTGAGCAATTTTGTGCTCAAGTCCTGTTCCCACATATGGAGCAGAAGGACGAAGTAAAGGCAACGCTTGACGCTGCATGTTACCACCCATTTGCGCACGGGTTGCATCATCGTTTTCCAAGAAGGGAATACAAGCGGAAGCAATAGATACGATTTGTTTAGGCGAAACATCAATATAATCAATTTCGGATGCATCGGCGATTATCGTTTCGCCATTGCGACGAGCCATAACCTTATCATCAATAATCTTATGTGTCTTGGAATCAAGATTGACATTAGCTTGAGCAATAATGTGGAATCTCTCCTCATCTGCTGACAAGTAATCTGTGTCATCTAAAACAACTTTATCCTTCACCTTGCGGTAAGGAGATTCGATAAATCCATATTTATTAATTTTAGCGTAGCACGCCAAATTGGAGATAAGACCAATATTTTGACCTTCAGGTGTTTCAATTGGACAAATACGGCCATAGTGAGAATAGTGAACATCACGAACCTCAAATGAAGCGCGATCACGTGTCAATCCACCTGGTCCTAAAGCTGAAATACGTCTTTTATTTGTCAATTCAGAAAGCGGATTGACCTGATCCATAAATTGTGACAATTGTGAAGAATTAAAGAATTCACGCAAGCAACTAGTAAGTGGCTTGATATTAATTAAATTCTTAGGTGAGGCCGAACCTGGCTCACGCGAGACTGACATCTTGTCAATGATGATTCTTTCCATTCTAGAAAGACCAGTTCTAAACTGGTTTTGGATAAGTTCACCAACAGATCTAATTCTTCGATTGGACAAGTGATCAATATCATCAAAATCACCAACGCCATCAATAACATTTAAGAAATATGAGAAGCAAGCAATAATATCGGAAGGAGTAACATACTCAACCGTAATATTCATATTATTACCGACGGCTTTAACTGTCTCATTCTTGTCTTCATTCGTGTAAATTTCAACAATGTTAACAAAATTGTGACCGGGTTCATCATCTAAATCCAAGTTGGTTGGAAATTCAAATTGATTAGCACCTTTTTCAAAGAATTTTTCGGCTTGAAGATTTTTTAAAATTTCACGCGTGATAAGTGTTCCCTTTTCAACCACGAGTTCACCTTCAACAGAAATCAAATCTTCGGCTACATAATTATTTAACAAGCGATCATAAATACCGAGTTTCTTATTAATTTTATATCTTCCGGCAATACCCAAATCATATGAACGATGATTAAAGAAACGATTCTTAATCTGCTGAGCAACATCGTCATCGTTTATAGGTTCACCAGGACGAAGTTTGGAGAATATCTCCTTCAAAGCATTGATAGAGATTTGCTTATCATCCTTGGTTTCGGTGGGTTCGGGGAATTTTTCCATCGTGTTTTTCAACATCGTGGAATTGTCACCAAAAATATTATAAATATCCGCATCGTGAACAATACCGAGAGCACGAATCAAAGTAAGCGCTGAAACTTTCTTCTGTTTATCAATACGCACATAGAGAATATCTTTCGCATCGGAAAGAAATTCAAGCCATGTTCCACGCATAGGAATAAGGTCCGCACCATATGTAAAGCTCGCCGAAGAAACTATTTCCGTTTTCTTCATATAAGCCCCGGATGATCTTACAATTTGCGACTCCACAACTTTTTCGACACCATTGATAATAAAAGTGCCAGAATCAGTCATAATAGGGAAATCGCCCATAAAGATTTCTTCTTCCTTAATGGAATTATCCTTATCGGTCTCATCCTTCAAGCGCAAGACTATATGCAAAGGTGCACAATACGTCATATTCGCCGTTTTACATTCAAAATAATCGTTTTTAGGTTCACCAAATTTTAAAGAAACATAATCTAACTGCATCGAGTTATCGGAATTATGAATCGGGAAAAAATCCTTTAAGACTATATCAAGTCCTTCATCGCGAAGCCACTTAAATGAGTCTGTTTGAATTTCACACAAATTGGGCAATTCTAATTGACCAGAAATTTTTGAGAAATCAGCACGCTGATTCTCGAGATATTTTATATCGTCTCTATTGAAAATTTCCTCAAAAGTTTTCATTAATAGATTCTCCCTTCACCAAAAGCCAAGAGTAAAGTAATTCCGAGGCAAGTTATTATCCTTAAATAAGACTAGACTTCTTATTTAAAGAAATAACGGATAATTCATAACTAAATAAAATATAAAGGCTTTGAAATTATAATTATTTAAGATATCGCCATCTAGAGCATATATGCTCTAGATGACAATAATTGAATTCTCGAAAAATAATAATTATTTAACTTCGACTTCAGCGCCAGCTTCGGTGAGTTTGTTCTTATAATCTTCGGCTTCAGCGGGTGAAATTTTCTCTTTGATAACGACGGGAGCACCATCGACCATTTTCTTTGCATCCATCAAGCCAAGACCGGTAATAGCCTGAACAGCTTTAATAACCTTAACTTTGGAAGCACCAAATGATTTAAGAGTAAGATCAACGACTGAAGGGCCCTCATCGGCAGCAGCACCAGCAGCGGCTGGAGCAGCAGCGGCCGCGGCAGCTGTAACACCAAATTCATCTTCGATTGCTTTGACAAGATCCATAACCTCGACAATAGACATTTCTTTTAACGAAGCAATAACATCTTCTTTAACTAATTTTGCCATAATGTAATTTTTTCCTCCTATTTATTTTTGAATTTTTACATTTTGTGGATAAATAAGTGAATTCACTTATTTTTCTAACGATTCGCCGTAGGCTTTTAAAACCATAGCAAATCTGGTGACGGGGCTCTGCAGTACAGAAAGAAAAATGGAAATAGCATTTTCTTTTGTGCCAACTGAGGCAAGAGACATTGCTCTCTCAGCATCGCAGAATGTACCATCAATAACAGCGCCCTTGACTTCCATAGCTTTATTTGCTGTAACAAATTTAGCTAAAACAGGTAAAGCTGCTGTTGGATCACCACATGTGATGATTGCATTTGGACCAACCAATACAGGTTCAAAGTTCTTTAAAGCTTCGCCGCTAAGAGCACGTTTTACGAGTGTGTTCTTATTGACTTCAAACTTTGCACCAACATTCTTAAGGTCTTTTCTAAGTGAACTGAGTTTACTGACGTTCAAGTTGTGATATGTGACAACAATGGCACATTGACTTGATGTTAATTCATCAGAAATACGTTTAACCTCAGCTTCTTTAGACTTTAGTACGTTTTTGTTCATCGATTTACACCTCCTATCTTTTTTCGAAATATAGGCAACAATATCCATAATATTCTTATTAAATAAGAAAGATGATTTATAAGGTTATAAATAATCTTTACCTCGACAGTATTATTAAGTTTTTACACCGCTGTGGTCTATGGTATTGATTGCTTTTGATCTGATACTTACTTCTAACAATATAAATTAGAGAGCAAGGCGAATGGCGGGGCCCATAGTTGAATGGACTGTAGCACTTTTAACATAGGTGCCTTTGACTGCAGCGGGTCTGATTCTAACAATCATATCAATGACCGATTGAATATTCTGTGCAATCTTTTCGGCATCAAATGAGCATTTAGCAACTGAAAAATGAACATTTCCATCTTTGTCAGCTCGATAGGATACTTTACCATTCTTAATTTCTTTAATGGCTTTTCCTATTTCCATTGAAACTGTTCCCGTTTTAGGGTTGGGCATAAGTCCCTTAGGTCCTAAAATACGACCCATACGACCTAATTGTCCCATCATATCTGGAGTAGCAACAATTATGTCAAAATCGAACCAGTTTTCCTTCGAAATCTTTTCAAGCAACTCAGCGCCACCAACAAAATCAGCACCAGCTTCCTTAGCTTCGTCAACTTTTGTTCCCGTAATGGCTAAAATTTTCTTTGTTTTACCATTGCCATTAGGAAGAGAAATCGTTCCTCTTAATTGCTGATCAGGTTGTTTAGTATTAATGTTGAGATTAAAACAGACTTCAACCGTCGAATCGAAGTTAGTCATCGCTGTTTTCTTAACCAATTCAGCAGCTTCTGCAACTGTGTATTGCTTTCCCTTTTCGATAAGTGCTTTAGCAGCAGTGTATTTCTTTGATAATTTTTTCATCTTCATTCTCCCTT